>NZ_DBHLAM010000005.1:0-16655 GCF_057314195.1 Rodentibacter sp.
TTTCTTTGCTTCGCCAAAGAAAAAGTAAGCAAAAAGAAAGGCGACCCGACTAAGCTGCTATTCCTTATTCCGAGGGCATTTTCTTAACGCTAAATTTGCAACTCGCTGCGCTCAAACAGAGCAAATTTAGCTAAAAATGCCCTCTCCATAAGGGCGGCTTACACGGGGGGAGCGGGGTTTCTTCGAGAAATTATTTTCGGTGGGGGTAGTTTTTTTTGGAATGAAGATAAAAAATTGGCGGTTTGTGGGGTAAAAATTCGCCCTTAGGTGGGGCGAGTTATTTGTTTCGCAAGGCTAATTTGTGTAAATAGATGATGGATTTCTACAAATTTAATGTGTTTGCGCTCTAGCATTTGGCGATACCGCTTTAAGTTGTTGTTTTAAGATTGTTTGAACGTTGGTTTTGATTTCTTGCGCATTATTGCCTTCTACTCGTTCGCCTTTTATGGTTTGTGTGCGGTCAATAATTTCGCGAATCAAGGGCGCATTTTTGTTCATAGACACCTCCTGTTTTTTGAGTCCGGATCCTAGCACTTTTGTTTATGGTAAACAACCAACGGGAGACGAGCTATGGTGGTAAATTCGGGTTGGTTTTACTCCGTTGGGGGATATGGGTTCGATTGCTTTTGGTGGTTGTCGGGGGTATAGTGGCGCGGTTAGATTGGAGGTGAAAAATGTTTAAAGAAGAAGGTTATGAGGAATTTTTGGCGGAGAAGATTCGTCGCGGGGAAGAGGATGTTAAGGCCGGGCGGGTTGTGACGCTTGAGGATGCGCAAGTAAGATGGCAAAAAACCATTGAGCGTAAGGCGGCGGAATTAGCTAAGCAGGAGGAGGAACTGATCGGGGGCGTTTGTGGCTAAGGTGATTCTGTCCCAATCGGCTGAACGCGATGTTGATGAAATTTTGGCCAGCGTCTATGATTTCACCGGTTTTATTTCGACGCCTGAGAGATTAATGGCGGAATTTATTAAAACGTTTGAATTGATTGCATTTATGCCAAATGCTATTGGTAGGTTGCGCGATGATGGTATGCGTGAGGCGTTTTGTCGCGGTTATCGCATCGTGTATGATGTAGCGGGCGATGAGGTGCGGATTCAAACCGTTATTCACAGTCGGCGGCTGTATCCTCGCCCTTGAAACGCCCGGTTGGGCGTTTTTTTGTGGGTTCAATGCGGTGCCGGTTTAATACTTCAAATTGTTAAAGGCGCGTTGGGTGCGCCTTTATTTTATCTTAATGTTTTCCGAAAATTTTTATTACCGGTAATACTACGCCGCAAGCGAGAAGGCCGATTATTAAGCCGATGATGAGGGCGGCGAGGTTACTTGTCCAGCCGTCGGCGAATCCGTATTGTTCGAGGAAATGGTGAATAAAATCCAAGTTGTGGACGAAAATGCCGCCGCCTACGAGGAACATGGCAAGGGTGCCGATGACGTTTAGCGAGCGCATAAATTTCGGCATAATTAGTAAAATCGCGCGGCCGATATGTTGGGCTGGGGTGCCTTTTTGTATGAGGTATAAGCCGAAATCGTCGGCTTTAACAATTAATGCTACTAAGCCGTAAACGAAAGCGGTAATGCCGATACCGATAAGTAATAAGGCGACGATGCGCGTTGATAAGTCTGCTTGGGTTAATTCGCCTAAGGCGATGATGATGATTTCTGCCGATAAAATAAAGTCGGTGCGAATTGCGCCTTTGATTTTTTCGGCTTCGTTAAACCTATCTTGCGGTTTGTGTTGTTCTTGCTTTTGTGCTTGCGATAAAAATTTATGCAGTAATTTTTCTACGCCCTCAAAACACAAATAAGCGCCGCCGAGCATTAATAGTGGCACGATAAGGCTGGGCAGAAACGCGGAGAGCAATAAGGCGATGGGAATTAACACCGCTTTGTTGATAAAAGAACCTTTGGCCACGGCCCAAACAATCGGCAATTCGCGTTCTGCGCCGGCGCCGGCCACTTGGTTGGCATTGAGCGCCAGATCGTCACCCACGACGCCGACGGTTTTTTTGGCGGCGGTTTTGGTCATTAAGGCAACGTCGTCAAGAATTGAGGCGATATCATCTATTAAAGTAAAAAGCGAACTAAACGCCATAGTTTTTCCTTTTTGGTTAAATTTTGAGTGAAACGAGATTATACCGGGCGGATGCTGTCTGTATCCAATTTAGCATCAAACTCTTTTTGTAAGCGCAATAATTTGGGGTCTTGTTGCAGTTCGGTACGAGCCTGTTCGCACAAGTTTTGATAGACCTGTTTGCGTAAATCCATCGGGGTGAGCAGGCTGCGATCGTCTAATTGAATTTTGACGGAAATCGGTTTTCGGTAAAGTTGTTCGAGGGCTTGCGTTAACATTTTAATGCTGCGATCTTGGCACAAATGTGCTTTTTCGGAATGCAGTGCAAGCCGAATTTCGTGTTCGTGTTTGCCAAGCAAGCAACAATTTAGCGCCAATTCTTTGGAAAAGCCGGTTACTCCGCAACGTTCGATGATGTCCGTCCATTCGTCCTGTTCTTGGGTGATAGCAACAATGCGTAAACGCAGTTCCGGGGTGATGTCTTGCAAGATCGCCTGTTTAATGTCGGAAGGGCGCAAGCCGCTATCCACTTTGGCTAATTCCGGATTGCTCCATTCCCAGCGATAGGTTTCTGCGTCAAGCATTTGTTGTTCTTCTTGTTCGATTTCCGCGTTGTCTTCCATGCTATTTTCGACGGTTTGTATGTCTTTCGGGATTTCGCGGATGGCTTGCACGGTTTGTGGCGCGGCAGTTTGATTTGCCGTTGGTTGCGCTTGAGGCTGAGGCGGCGTCATTGTGCGCACTGGAAGAACGGTCATTTGGTGCGGTGCTGTTTGTGCGTCCAATGCATCCAGCTGATGCAAGGCTTCGCTCACCGCCGCTTGTTGTTCGGCATGTCGGGCTTGACGTTCGTTTTGTTCGATTTGATTGAGTTGCTCCAGCGCATCCAATGCGGCCAAACCGGCAAGGCTGAATGCGGTGCTGTTTGAGGATTCAGCGCTTTTCAATGCGGTGCTATTTGGCACGTTCGATGCAGCGGAAGCGGGAGGAGAAGAGACTGTCCCTTTTGCTTGATAAGCGGATTTCGTGTTTTGCGACAACACCGGTAGCTCAATATCATTGCCGGAACGTTGCGTTGTACCTTCTTGTGCGGGAGTACGCGGTTCGAGCGAATTAGTCTCGGCTGTTGCCGTAAGGAACTTTGGGTGAAATGCCAATGCCCTCAATAATGTCATTTCGGCGCCTGCACGACGATTCGGCGCAGCATTTAATTCTTTTCGGCCGGATAGCATCACTTGGTAGAAAAATTGCACGTCTTCCGGTGCGATATGTTGCGCCAGAAACGTCAAATGTTCGTCTTCATCGGCCTTTTGCGGCAACAATTGCAGCAGTGCGATTTGATGCAGTTTTTCTGCGGTTTCCACCAATAATTCATCCCAATCGCCACCGTTGTCTGCAACGGATTGAACGGTTTTCATTAAGTTTTCTCCGTTGCCTTGGTGCAGCGCATAGATGATGTCGATGGCTTGGCCGTCGTCTAACAAGCCTAACATGGCGTTTACCACGTTCACCGTGATATGCCGGTTGCCCATGGCGATGGCTTGGTCGGTTAAACTTAATGCGTCGCGAATACTGCCCTGTGCGGCTTTGGCTAGTTTATCCAAAGCCAAAGGTTCGAATTCGATCTGTTCTTGCGTCAGAATATGCGCGAGATGCTGAGAAATTTGCGTTTCATCCAAGGCTTTTAAATGGAACTGCATACAGCGCGATAAGATCGTGACCGGCAATTTTTGCGGATCCGTGGTGGCGAGCAAGAATTTCACGTATTCGGGCGGTTCTTCCAAGGTTTTTAACAAGGCATTGAAAGAATGACGCGACAACATATGCACTTCATCAATAAGATACACTTTGAAGCGGCCGACGACCGGTTTGTATTGCACGTTATCCAGCAATTCGCGCGTGTCTTCCACTTTGGTGCGCGACGCTGCATCGATTTCGATTAAGTCGATAAAGTTGCCTTGCTCGATGGCTTTGCAATTTTCACATTCACCGCATGGGTGATCCGTGATGCCGTTTTTAATGCAATTCAAGCCTTTGGCGAACAAACGCGCGATGGAAGTTTTGCCGACGCCACGGGTGCCGGAAAACAGGTAGGCGTGGTGCAGCCGCTGTTCTTTTAAACCGTTGGAAAGCGCGGTGAGGATATGCCCCTGTCCGACGACTTCTTCAAAGGTTTGCGGCCGCCATTTGCGGGCTAAAACTTGGTAGCTCATTTCGATCCGTTGCTCATTTCGATCATTAATGGCCGGCAAAATTAACTAAGGTGTAGCACTGCACACCTAGCGCGCTTAAGCGTTTTTCGCCGCCTAATTCCGGCAAATTAATCACAAATGCGGCGTGTTTGACTTTACCGCCTAAGCGTTCTACCAATTTCACTGTGGCTTCGACGGTACCGCCGGTGGCCAATAAGTCATCGATAATTAATACGTTATCGCCGGCAGAAATGGCGTCGGTGTGAATTTCCAAGGTGTCTTCGCCGTATTCGAGTTGATAAGATTGCGAGATGGTTTCGCGCGGTAATTTTTTCGGCTTGCGCACTAATTCAAACGGTAAGCCCAACGCGAGCGCGACCGGCGCTCCGAAGATAAAACCGCGCGATTCGGTGCCAAGCACTTTGGTGATGTTTTTGTCGCGATATTGCTCTACGATTAAATCTACCGTTGCTTTAAATGCTGCCGGAACTTCAAGCAAGGCAGTGATATCGCGGAAGATAATGCCTTCCTTAGGATAATTAGGAATGGATTTGATGGAAGATTTGATGAGTTCAAGTTGTGCGTTCATAAATAAGCTCAATAAAATGAAAGAAAAATCAAGGTTTTTTAGGCTCGGCATTCTATCATAAAAATGTCGAACTAAACGGAAAATTCCTGTTAGCGAACATACAAAACAGCACCGCATTGGAGGCGCTTTCAATGCGGTGCTGTTATGCCTGTAAACCGGCGGCAAAAGGCGAAAGAAAGGCCGAATCGGATTTTCATCGATTCGGCCTTAACCTGCTTTAATGCGCGTGCATTTTTACATTATGCGACGGGATTGGGTGTAGGTTTTTGCCCAATAATCTTCATCCAGCGAACTAATGGTGACACCTTGACTGGTGCTGGCGTGCATAAATTGGTTGTTGCCCAGATAAACGCCTACATGACTATTGCGGCGGAAAAAGACTAAATCGCCTTTGCGTAACTCGTGTTTGCCGATTTTACGCCCTAAATAACGTTGTTCGGCGGTGGAACGCGGAAGTTCAATACCGTAAGCAGACCAAAATGCGGTTTGCATAAAAGCGGAACAATCAATGCCGTGTTTGCCGGTACCGCCCATGCGATAACGGGTTCCCGCCCATTCGTTATAAACGGCGGCAAGGGCTTTGTCATCACCTAAGCTGAATTGTGGACGGTTTGTTTTTAATTTGTGACGAACGTTGCCATTTTCTAAGTTTTCAATTAATCCGCTAAGTTGCGCGTCGTCACTTTCTGAGATTTTGCCGTGATGTGCGTTATTGCTCCCGCTCGAACAGGCAGTGGCTAATGTGGCCAGGCCGATAATTATGAAAAGTCGCTTTAACATAGTAAAAATCTTGAAATAATGAAAAGATATAAGAAATAAAATTTTCAGAAGCCTATCAAATATAGCCTCAAATAGCCAGCTAAAATTATATTTTTATGTAAATTCGTGTGATTTTTAGGAAAAATAAAGGCAATCCATCGGGATTGCCTTTTAATCATTTTAAAATTAATTATTTTTTCTTCGCTTTCGCATTTGGAAGATCGGTAATCGATCCTTCAAACACTTCCGCCGCTAAACCGACGGATTCGTGCAAAGTTGGGTGAGCATGGATAGTGAGTGCGATATCTTCCGCATCGCATCCCATTTCGATGGCAAGACCGATTTCGCCTAATAATTCACCACCGTTACTGCCAACGATGGCGCCACCTAATATGCGATGGGTATTTTTATCGAAAATCAGTTTGGTCATTCCTTCCGAACATTCGGAGGCAATCGCACGACCGGAAGCCGCCCAAGGGAATTTTGCCACTTCGTAATTCAACCCTTCTTGCTTACATTCTTTTTCGGTTTTACCGACCCATGCCACTTCGGGCTCGGTGTAAGCGATGGATGGAATCACTTTCGGATCAAAATAATGTTTTTGACCTGCAATTACTTCCGCAGCAACATGGCCTTCGTGTACGCCTTTGTGTGCCAACATCGGTTGACCGACAATATCGCCGATGGCGAAAATATGCGGCACATTGGTACGCATTTGTTTATCAACACGAATGAAACCGCGTTCATCCACTTCCACGCCTGCTTTGCCGGCATCAATTAATTTACCGTTTGGTACACGACCGATCGCTACGAGCACCGCATCGTAACGTTTCGTATCGTTGCAGGCTTTGCCTTCCATGGAAACATAAATGCCGTCGTCTTTCGCTTCCACTGCTGTGACTTTGGTTTCAAGCATCAACTTGAATTTTTTCTCGATTTGTTTGGTGTAAATCGCAACGATGTCTTTATCCGCCGCCGGAATTACTTGGTCGAACATTTCGACCACTTCAATTTCAGAACCAAGCGCATGGTAAACCGTGCCCATTTCCAAACCGATGATACCGCCGCCCATGATAAGCAATTTTTTTGGCACTTCTTTTAATTTAAGGGCGTCGGTGGAATTCCAAATACGCGGATCTTCATGCGGAATGAAGGGTAATTCGATTGGACGCGAACCCGCCGCGATAATGGCATTGTCGAATTTAATTGTGGTCGGACGACCATCGCGATCACGCGCAATGAGGGTATTCGGATCGGTAAACGCGGCTAAGCCTTCGACGACCGTTACTTTACGTTGTTTCGCCATACCGGCTAAACCGCCGGTTAATTTTGCGACAACGGCTTCTTTGCCCGCGCGCACTTCATCCAGATCAATGCGCGGTTCGCCGAAATACACGCCGTTTTTATTTGCCTGTTTGGCTTCTTCAATCACTTTTGCCACGTGCAATAAGGCTTTCGACGGAATACAACCGACATTTAAACACACGCCGCCAAGAGTCGAATAGCGTTCGACCAGAACGGTTTCTAAGCCTAAATCCGCACAACGGAATGCGGCTGAATAACCTGCCGGCCCGGCACCAAGTACTACGACTTGGGTTTTAATTTCTTTACTCATTTTTACCTCGTAAAAACGTTTAAAATATTGACTGCACTTTCTTGCGATCTTTGTAGGGTGGGCTTTTAGCCCACCAATAGACCTCATTAATCGGTGGGCTGAAGCCCACCCTGCAGATTACATAATTAAGCGACGTAAATCCGCTAATACGGCACCGATGTAACTAATGAAACGCGCCCCGTCCGCACCGTCGATTACACGGTGATCGAAAGACAATGACATCGGTAAAATTAGACGCGGTGTAAATTCTTTACCGTTCCATACCGGTTCCATGGAAGATTTGGATACGCCCAAAATCGCTACTTCCGGTGCATTTACGATCGGCGCGAAATGTGTCGTGCCGATGCCACCGAGACTGGAAATAGTAAAACAACCACCTTGCATATCCGATGCGGTAAGTTTGCCGTCACGGGCTTTTTTCGAGACTTCCATCAATTCGCGAGAAAGTTCGATGATGCCTTTTTTGTTCACGTTTTTGAACACCGGCACGACCAAGCCATTCGGTGTATCTACCGCTACGCCGATGTTGATGTATTTTTTCAAGATCAAGCGTTGTGCGTCTTCAGTGATTGAGCTGTTGAAACGCGGATAGGCTTCTAAGGCTTTTGCCACCGCTTTCATGATAAATACGACAGGCGTAATTTTCACGCCGAGTTTTTGTTTTTCGGACAAGGCGTTTTGTTCTTTACGGAACGCTTCCAAATCGGTGATATCCGCTTTGTCGAAGTGCGTCACATGTGGGATCATCACCCAGTTACGATGTAAGTTCGCACCGGAAATCTTATTGATACGGCTTAATTCTACTTCTTCGATTTCGCCGAATTTACTGAAATCCACTTTCGGCCATGGTAGCAAACCTAAGCCCGCACCGTTCGCTGCCCCGTTGCCCGGTTGAACTGTCGAAACAGCACCGCATTCGAAAGCCTTCACTGCGGTTTTTACGTAAGCTTCAATATCTTCTTTAACGATGCGACCTTTACGGCCGGTACCTTTCACACGATCAAGGTTTACGCCGAATTCACGCGCTAAACGACGGATAATCGGCGTTGCGTGCGCATAACCTGCACTCGCCACCACTTGTTCTTGGCTTAAACCGGAAATATTGCCGCTTTGCGGTGCTGGGGCCGATGTTGCAGGTGTCGGCGCAGTTTGTGTCGCAGCCGGTGCAACTTGCGCATCCAATGCGGTGCTCGATGTAGATCCCGCCACAGTTCCCGCTATTTCAAAGCGCATAATTAATGAACCGGTAGAAACTTTATCGCCTGATTTCACTAAGATTTCTTTTACTACGCCGGCAAACGGAGCCGGAACTTCCATTGAAGCTTTGTCGCCTTCAACAGTAATTAACGATTGTTCTGCAGAAACAGTATCGCCGACGGCCACCATAATTTCAGTGACATTCACTTCGTCACCACCGATATCCGGCACGTTGACATCTTTGATTGTCGCTGTTGCCGGAGCCGCTGTTGGTGCATCTTGCACCGGTGTTGAAGCCGCCGGTGCTGCGTCCGCCACGGCGAACTTCATAATGAGTTTGCCGGTAGTTACTTTATCGCCTACATTAATTAAAATTTCTTTCACCACACCGGCAATTGGCGCAGGAACTTCCATTGAGGCTTTGTCGCCTTCAACGTTGATGATGGATTGATCAACTTCTACGCGGTCGCCCACTTTCACCATGATGTCGGTAACATTGACTTCGTCGGAACCGATATCCGGTACGTTCACCTCAACCAGGCTTGCCGCAGCAGGCGCTGTAGGTGTCGGAGCGGCTTGCGCAGGAGCTGGAGCTGCCGCGTCGGCAGATGCTAAAACGAGCATCGGTGTGCCGGTGGTGACTTTATCGCCCACTTTCACCAACACTTCTTTCACCACGCCCGCTTCCGGCGCCGGAACTTCCATTGAGGCTTTATCACCTTCAACGCTAATAATGCTTTGATCTGCCGCAATGGTGTCGCCCACTTTTACCATCACTTCAGTTACGGTAACTTCATCACTACCGATATCAGGAATTTGAATTTGTTTTGACATTGTTTGTTCCTTTAATAAATGCGGTCAAAATTTTTATTTTTTGACCGCAGTTTTCATCAATTATGCATAGAGCGGATTGATGCGATCCACATTCAAGCCGAATTTCGCAATGGCATCCGCAACCACTTGGTTCGTTACCGTACCTTCTTTCGCTAATTGAGAAAGCGCCGCCACTACAACATAACGCGCATCCACTTCAAAGTGTTCGCGTAAATTTGCACGGCTGTCCGAACGACCGAAACCGTCGGTACCTAACACGTGATAATATTTGGTTGGTACGAATGCACGGATTTGCTCGGCGTAAGATTTAATATAATCGGTTGATGCCACAGTCGGTAAATCTGCCAATACTTGCGATACATAAGGTACACGCTGTTCTGCTGTCGGGTGCAATAAATTCCAACGTGCCGCATCATGACCTTCGCGCGCCAATTCGTTAAACGAAGGCGCAGAGAAGACATCGGAAGTCACGCCGTAGTCATTAGCAAGGATCTGTGCCGCTTCACGCACGTGACGCATAATCGCACCGGAACCTAATAATTGAACATGGCCTTTGCCTTTACCTTCAACGGTTTCAAATTTATATAAACCTTTACGGATACCGTCTTCCGCACCTTCCGGCATGGCCGGTTGTTCGGTCACTTCGTTTAAAGTGGTGATGTAATAGAACACGTCTTCTTGTTTTTCGCCGTACATCCGTTGAATACCATCTTGAACGATCACCGCAACTTCAAAGGCAAATGACGGATCGTAAGTGACACAATTAGGAATTACGCTCGCTTGAATATGGCTGTGACCGTCTTCGTGTTGTAAGCCTTCACCATTTAAAGTTGTACGACCTGAAGTACCGCCGATCATAAAGCCGCGCGCAAGTTGGTCGCCCGCAGCCCACATCATATCGCCCACACGTTGGAAACCAAACATGGAATAATAAATGAAGAAAGGAATCATCGGTTGGTTATTTACAGAGTATGAGTTCGCTACCGCTAGCCAAGATGCCGTTGCACCTAATTCGTTGATACCTTCTTGTAAGACCTGCCCATCTTTTGCTTCACGGTAATAAGCAACTAAATCGCGGTCTGACGGCACATAGTTTTGACCGTGCGGATTATAAATACCGATTTGACGGAATAATCCTTCCATACCGAACGTACGCGCTTCGTCCGCGACGATTGGCACAATAGTTTTACCGATATTTTTATCTTTTAATAAGGTATTTAATACACGAGTAAACGCCATGGTGGTTGAAATACCACGTGGTTGCGCATCCAATAACGCTTTAAATTCATCTAATGCAGGAACTTTATATTCCACATCAAATTTTGCTCTACGCGCCGGCACATAACCGCCCAATGCTTTACGATGGCCGTGTAAGTAGTTGTATTCTTCGGAACCTTCGGCGAACTTGATATATTCAAGATTTTCCACTTGTTCGTCAGTTAATGGTAGTTGGAAATAGTCACGGAAACCTTTAAGACTGTCGTAAGACATTTTTTTCGATTGGTGTGCGGTATTTTTACTTTCCGCTTCAGGGATTTTATAGCCTTTCACTTGTTGCGCTAAAATTACGACAGGTTTAGTCGCTTTTTGCGCTTTTACATAAGCCGCGTAAAGTTTTTCGCTGTCGTGCGCACCGCGACGTAATGCCCAGATTTCATCATCCGTCATATCCGCTACCAATGCGGCCGTTTCCGGATAACGACCGAAGAAATGTTCGCGTACGTAAGCGCCGTCTTTCGACTTGAAGGTTAGGTAGTCACCATCCACCACTTCCATCATTAACTGGGTCAATTTACCGGAAGTATCTTTCGCGAATAATTTATCCCAGTTGCTGCCCCATAATACTTTGATCACTTCCCAACCTGCACCGGTGAATAAGCCTTCTAATTCTTGCACAATTTTACCGTTACCGTTAACCGGGCCGTCTAAACGTTGAAGGTTACAGCTTATGGTAAAGATTAAGTTATCCAAGCCTTCGCGCGCAGCAAATGTTAAGGCACCTTTAGACTCAATTTCGTCCATTTCGCCATCACCTAAGAATGCGTAAACTTTTTGATCTTTAGTATCTTTCAAACCACGATTATCTAAGTATTTTAAGAAACGCGCTTGATAAATGGCGTTCACCGGGCCTAGCCCCATTGAAACGGTGGAGAATTGCCAGAATTCAGGCATTAATTTCGGATGCGGATAAGAAGATAAACCGTCGGCGAACGCTTCTTGACGGAAATTATCCATTTGTTCTTCGGTCAAACGACCTTCTAAGAAGGCACGTGCGTACATGCCCGGTGCGGCGTGGCCTTGGAAGAAAATTAAGTCACCGCCGTTTTTCTCGGTCGCCGCTTTAAAGAAGTGGTTATAGCACACTTCATACATGGTCGCTGCCGATTGGAAAGTGGAAATATGACCGCCTAAGTCGAGATCTTTTTTCTGACTGCGTAAAACCATCGCAATCGCATTCCAACGCACGGCAGAACGAATGCGGTGCTCGATAGCCTGATCGCCCGGATACGCCGGTTGCTCAGAAACCGGAATCGTATTCACATATTCTGTGGTTACACCCGTCGGCAATGAAACGCCACTAGTACGTGCTTGACCGATAACTTGTTCAACGATGTATTGCGCGCGCTCGACGCCTTCCTCACGAATCAAGGAATCTAATGATTTTAGCCAATCTTGGGTTTCGATTGGATCCACGTCATTTTTTAAAATCTCAGACATAGGTTTTCCTTATCTGTTAATTAAATAAAAGTTAGTTTGGCTGGTGCCAAACACGGATGTCAGAAAATGTTTGTCTTTTACAAACATTTAACAAATCGTGCAAATTTTAGAAGATTTTTTGCAATAAAGATAGTAAATTTTCACCGATGTACCGGCTCCACCGGCAACGTTTTCACCCGTAAAAGCGCGATGATTTTTCATTAATTTTTAAGTAAATCCGCTAAAATTTGCGCAGAAAATATTGCACCGACGGCATAATTCTTCTAAAGTTTCAGCGCCTTTCATTCTTCAAGGAACTTATATGAACACCACATCTCGCACCATTTCCAATCATAAACGTATCGCTCTTGTGGCTCACGATAGCTGTAAGCAAAGTCTGCTCCAATGGACCCTCGCTCACAGCACCGCATTGAAACCGCATCAGCTCTACGCAACCGGTACCACCGGCCATTTGCTGGCGCGTGCAACCGGCTTACACATTCATTCGTTATTAAGCGGCCCGATGGGCGGCGACCAACAGCTCGGCGGGCTGATTGCCGAGAAAAAAATCGACTTAATGATTTTCTTTTGGGATCCGATGAACGCCGCGCCGCATGATCCCGATGTAAAAGCGCTTATGCGCATTGCTACCGTGTGGAACATTCCGGTCGCCATCAATCAAGCATCAGCGGATTTTTTATTGACTTCGCCGTTATTCAAACAAGACGTCGAAATTGAAATTCCCGATTATGAAGGTTATTTACAAGAACGCTTAAACTAAAACTTTCAAAAAACCGCAGTTAAAAAACAAAAAAGGCGATAAATCATTTATCGCCTTTTTGTTTGGTTCTTGCCGTTAACTAGTGTTGCATCGCTGCACCCATTATCAACATAAGAAGAATGCCTTGAACTTGTTCTTCCGGTACCGGCCGGCCATTTAACTTCAATTCACCGTTTTCAAGCACCAATTTCATGGTTACAGATTTCTCATTATTCACCGCAAAACCGTTTTTCGCCCCTTCTGCCGCCAATTCTTCAATTTTGGCTTTAACCATTGCTTTTACCTCGTTTTGCTCTTCTTTCGGTGCAAGTTTAACCATGAGGTTCTCCGCAGTGGCTTTATCTAACTGAATATCCACCGCGAAATCGGTAAATTGTTTATACAGATTGCCGCGCATTAAATCGAATTTCGGATTTTTCGCTAACGCGATATTTAAATCCAACAAGAGTTTGCCTTGTTCATCAGAAATTGAAAGCGGGTTAAGCTTGATTTGTGGCTGATTATTAAAAATCGCCATACCGTGTTGGTTTATCCAAGTATCCAGCAACTGACCGACTAACGCGTCCGTATTCGCGCCCTGTTCTTTTGCCGCGTTAAAGATCGCAACGAAAGATTCCAATAACGCATTTATCGCATTAGCCTCTAAATGATTGAATTCCAAGTTGTAAACCACTTTTCCCAAGTCTGTGTTATCAATTTTAATTGAATCGACCGAATTGGTTCCTTTTAAGCTAACAAAATCTCCGTCAAGACTGATTTCGGACGTTCCCTTCACGCCTTTTTCAACGAAGGATATCGCTTTACCGTTTTCATCCAAACCGGTCATTTCCAAACTTTCTACGGAAGAAGAGCCTTTTCCGGTATAAAGATAAGCCCATTTTGTCGGCGCAAAGGCGGTATCAAATCGAATGCCTTGCCATTTCAATTTCACGGATTCAAGCTCATTACCGCCTAAATTGGCAAAATCCATACCGAGCGCATCAATTCGTACATTATATGTTCCCGCCAAATCTTTATTGACATCAAAATCCGTAACGATATTCGACCAAGAAATCTTATTGTTTGCCGATTGGGGATCAACAAATTCACCGCCTGCCAATTCAAATCCGCCTTTGGTGTTTAAACCGTAACCGGTCGAGGCATAATATTGAATGGGTTTGTCCGCTTTTATGGTTTCGAATAAGGCTTGCGTACTTTCGTTTTTAGTAATAAAACCTTCCGCCGCATACATTACCGGTAAGAAATTTAGCTGCGCTAAACGATTCAACGGTAACGGGCCGTGATAAAGTTTGGTAGAAAACGGAATCGTCAATTGTTTTTGCGCTTGCGGAAGGGAAATCACCACTTCATCTTCCACTTGAGAACTGAATAAGCCGCGGTCAAAAGACTTATTTTTGAATTCCACATTCAAGGAATCCGATACGCCAAGAGCTTTGAATTTTTGATTCGCTTGCTCAATTTGGCGTTTATATTCGGTTTCCGCCGTTTGACCGGTGAACCACGCACCACCAATCCAAGCCGCGCCGAGTACCGCAATTACGCCAATAGCAACTTTTGATTTTTTCATAAATTATCCTTTTAATGAGTCATGAGATGTGAAAATCGCTCGGGATTCTACCGTATTTTTCCTAGTATTTCACTTTTTGTCTATTTTGTTCCAATGTAATGCTCACGCAAATACTTGAGAAGTCTTTAGCAAAACGAACCGAACGGGAATTTCACCTTCTGTAATAGCACCGCATTGGAGGCACTTCCAATGCGGTGCTATTACGACCTTCCACTGTCTCAAAGGCAACTGAATAGGTGTAATTTCATATTTTTTCAGCTTCCCCCTTGAAGATTTTCCATATGCTCTTATGTTGCGGAACACAAACCGGAATGTGCGCATTTTTAACAAAATGAAATTTTTTAAAATTTTCTCTTGAAATGCGAAAGAACATCCACATCTTACAGTTCGTAACAAATTACACTAAATTTAAATTTTTACTTAGGAGTACAAAATGGGAAAAATTATTGGTATTGACTTAGGTACAACCAACTCTTGTGTGGCTGTAATGGATGGTGACAAACCTCGCGTAATCGAAAATGCCGAAGGCGATCGCACCACTCCGTCAATCATCGCTTATACAAATGATAACGAAACGTTAGTGGGTCAACCGGCAAAACGCCAAGCGGTGACTAATCCGAAAAACACCTTATTTGCAATTAAACGTTTAATCGGTCGTCGTTTTGAAGACGAAGAAGTAAAACGCGACATCGACATTATGCCGTTTGCAATTACCAAAGCGGACAATGGCGATGCATGGGTCGAAGTGAAAGGTGAGAAATTAGCCCCTCCGCAAATTTCTGCCGAAGTGTTGAAAAAAATGAAAAAAGCGGCCGAAGATTACTTGGGCGAACCGGTTACCGAAGCGGTGATTACTGTGCCGGCATACTTTAACGATGCACAACGCCAGGCAACCAAAGACGCCGGTCGTATCGCAGGGTTAGACGTTAAACGTATCATCAACGAACCGACAGCCGCCGCATTGGCTTATGGTTTAGATAAAGGTACAGGTAACCACACAATTGCGGTTTACGACCTAGGTGGTGGTACATTCGACCTATCTATCATCGAAATCGATGAAGTAGGTGGCGAAAAAACTTTTGAAGTATTGGCAACTAATGGCGATACCCACTTAGGTGGTGAAGATTTCGATAACCGCATCATCAACTATTTAGTCGATGAATTCAAAAAAGAACAAGGTATCGATTTACGTAATGATCCGCTTGCTATGCAACGTTTGAAAGAAGCTGCAGAAAAAGCCAAAATTGAGCTTTCTTCCGCACAACAAACCGATGTGAATCTTCCTTATATCACAGCGGACGCAACCGGTCCTAAACACTTGAATATCAAATTGACTCGCGCGAAATTAGAGTCTTTAGTTGAAGATCTCGTGGCGAAATCTCTTGAACCTGTACGTATTGCGTTAAAAGATGCCGGCAAATCTCCGTCTGAAATCGACGACGTGATTTTAGTGGGCGGTCAAACTCGTATGCCGTTGGTTCAACAGGAAGTGGAAAAATTCTTTGGCAAAGCACCGCGTAAAGACGTGAACCCGGACGAAGCCGTTGCAATCGGTGCAGCGGTACAAGGTGGTGTGTTAGCCGGCGATGTGAAAGACGTATTATTGTTAGACGTTACTCCGCTCTCTCTTGGTATCGAAACCATGGGCGGTGTGATGACCACTTTAATTGAGAAAAATACGACGATTCCGACTAAAAAATCACAAGTGTTCTCTACTGCGGAAGATAACCAAAGTGCGGTAACTATTCACGTGTTACAAGGTGAACGTAAACAAGCGTCAGCCAATAAATCTTTGGGTCAATTCAACCTTGAAGGCATCAACCCGGCTCCACGCGGTATGCCGCAAATTGAAGTGACTTTCGACATTGATGCGGACGGTATTATTCACGTTTCCGCAAAAGATAAAGGCACAGGTAAAGAGCAACAAATTACCATCAAAGCTTCTTCCGGTTTAAGCGATGAAGAAATTCAACAAATGGTGCGTGACGCCGAAGCGAACGCTGAATCCGACCGTAAATTTGAAGAATTGGTACAAGCCCGCAATCAAGCGGATCACTTAGTTCACAGCACGCGTAAACAATTAGACGAAGCGGGTGATAAAGTGCCTGCGGCAGATCGCGGTACCATCGAAAACGCATTAAGCGACTTGGAAAAAGCGGCGAAAGGCGAAGACAAAGCTGTTATTGAAGCAAAAATTAAAGCGCTTGCCGAAGTTGCTCAAAAACTTGCACAACTCGCCCAACCGCAAGGCGAGCCACAACAAGCGCAAAGCAACGGCAAACCAAATGATGATGTTGTGGATGCTGAGTTTGAAGAAGTGAAAGATAATAAGTAGTTTCACTCTCACTAAAAT
>NZ_DBHLAM010000006.1:0-4326 GCF_057314195.1 Rodentibacter sp.
TGAGTTGTTCGGCGGTTACCACGGAGGTGCTTGAACCGGTAGAGGATTGACTACGCTCGAATTTTTCACCGGTCACAGTGATTTCGTCTAACATATTTATATCACGTATTTTGTCCGCATAAACTGCAAGAGAATAGGTCCCTGCTATGCATAGCGCGATTAAATTTAATGGCATATTAGTTTTTTTCATAAGAACACCTTTTTGGGTTTAGGTTTACATTTTTAAGATTTAACATCAATTATTGTAAACATAACATAATCTAAAACAAAAAGTAAATAAGAATTCTTCTCAAATATAATATTTGACAATTTAAAGTGTTCGATTATTTTATTGACCGTTTAAGGAGTAAAAATGAAAAAAGATTCTGTATTAAAGCAAGCCGCCATGAGGCTTTTTTATAAACAAGGTTGGATTGCTACATCTATTACGGAAATCTGTCAGTTGGCAGGAGTTAGCAGAGTCACATTTTACAAGCACTTTGCAACAAAAGAAGCTCTGGTAGAAAGCTTGTTTGAAGAACAAAAAAATAAAATGCGCGCTGAATTTGAGCGGTTATTGCATCATCAAGCGAATTTGGAGACGGTTATTCAACGCATTTTGGATATGCAGCAGGAGGCTATGGCGACGCTTTATTCTCCGTCGGTATTAGCGGATTTAAATGCGCACCGCAACGAAGAATTACAGCAGTTCTTTCATAAAATGGCACAAGAAAAATACCACTATATGCACCATTTTTTTGGCATGTTACAACAACGCAAAGTGATTCGTGACGATTTTCCCATAACCTTAATCGATGTAATCATCCAAAAAATCGATGAAATGTTAAATACACCGACGTTACAACAGCATTATATCGGCAACGAACAACAATTATTAAAAGACATTTTGCAATTTTTTATGCATGGGATCGCCTATCAAAAGAGAAAAGATGAAAATATTTTCCCCTCCAAAACCTGAACACTAAAACCCAATCTATTTAAGGTACAGATTTTTATGGGCAAACATTACTAGAACTTAAGCACTACATCTTCAAACTTATAGTACTCAATACGACAAGCGAAAAAATAGGAATGTCAAAACCTAAACATTCCATCTATGACAATTCTCAGGACATTAAAATTTTAGTGAAGAAATCTGAATATTACGGTGAGGAACAGACTAAATTTCAGCGCTATACAATAAAAAGCCTTATATGTAAGCTAGATTTAATTATTGAGAGCAGTGCGCACTGTATCTTAAAATCTTAACATGTAATCGAGCACCAATATCTTCAATTATATGGTGACTTTATTAACCTTTTTCGCCAAATCCGCGTGAACACGTTTTTGCTCTTTCATTTTAGCGCTGATTTCGCGACGCTCAGAAGAAAGTTCCGCGCTGCGGATAGTGTAGTCATCCACGCGCGCTTCATAATCATCGCGCATACTTTCGATAATCGCGCGCACCTCTTCAATATCCATATCGTCGCGAATATATTGATTTAAATTATCGAGCAATAACACCCGTTTTTGGTTATCACGAATTTTACGACCAATATCTTCAATATCACGTTTTAGTTTATTTTTTAAACGATACATACGCACATATTCCAACACATCTTGAAACGATTGTTTATTTACGGTTTCCATAATTGCTCTCTTAACTAGACAAAAAGTGGCTGTAATTTAGCCTTTTTTTGTCAATTCGTCAAAACCTTAAAATCAGATTTATAGGCTATATCAAAAAAAGTGAGAATTTACATAAAAAGCGTTGATTCCACGCTTTCGTAGTGATAAAACGTAACCACTATTTTTCTAAAAAATAAGGAAACACAATGTCTCAAGTCTTCAATTTTAGTGCCGGCCCGGCCATGATTTTCCCCGAAGTGTTACACAAAGCGCAAGCCGAACTCACCGATTGGTTAGGTCAAGGAGTTTCCGTGATGGAAGTGAGTCATCGCGGTAAATACTTTATGGATTTAATTAAAGAAGCGGAAAAAGATCTACGTGAAGTGTACAACATTCCCGACAACTATCGCGTGCTTTTCTTACAAGGTGGCGCGCGCGGTCAATTCGCCGCATTGCCGATGAACTTAATCGGTAAAAAAGGCAAAGCCCTTTATTTAAACAGCGGACATTGGTCAGCGACCGCCGCCAAAGAGGCTCGCAACTTTGCCGAAATCGATGAAATTAGCATCATCGAAAACGGCGATAAAACCCGTGTTACCGAACTTGATTTTAGCGATATCGCCGAACAATACGATTACGTTCACTACTGCCCGAATGAAACCATCAGCGGCGTAGAAATTTTTGATGTACCGAACGTGGGCAATGCGGTGCTGGTAGCAGACATGTCTTCTAACATTCTTTCACGCGAAATTGATATTAATCGATTCGGTGTAATTTACGCTGGCGCCCAAAAAAACTTAGGCCCGGCCGGTATTACTTTAGTGATTATTCGAGATGATTTAATCGGCCATGCCCGCAAAGAAACTCCGTCAATTTGGAACTATGCAACGCAACGTGATGCAGATTCTATGATCAACACGCCACCAACGTTTGCGTGGTATTTATGTTCTCTTGTATTCAAACATATCAAAGCCATTGGTGGTTTACCGGTTATTGCTAAACGTAACGAACGTAAAGCGCAAACTCTTTACGATTACATTGATTCTAGTAAACTTTATCGCAACGTGGTAGCAAAAGAAAACCGTTCAACCATGAATGTAACGTTCGTAACCGGCAGTCCTGAACTTGATGCGAAGTTCGTGGCAGAATCCACCGCAGCCGGCTTGCAAGCCTTAAAAGGACATAAAGTACTGGGCGGAATGCGTGCCTCTATTTATAACGCCATGCCGTTAGAAGGTGTGCAAGCACTCATCGAATTTATGAAAAAATTTGAAGCTGAAAACGCTTAATTATTCGTTTTATCATAACGGGCACCCTAGCGTGTCCGTTTTCTTATAGGATCATTCATGCAGTACATCGACATTGCCAACCAAGGCGTAAAATCCCTCTCTCCTTACCAAGCCGGTAAACCGATTGAAGAACTTGAACGCGAACTCGGCATTTCCGACATCGTCAAACTAGCCTCTAACGAAAATCCGTTTGGCTTTCCGGAAAGCGCCAAACAAGCAATCCGCAATCAATTAGACAATCTTACGCGCTATCCTGACGCCAACGGTTTTGAGCTCAAACAAGCGATCGCAAAAAAATTCGGCATACAACCAAACCAAATCACTCTCGGCAACGGTTCCAACGATTTATTGGAATTATTCGCTCACACCTTTGCCGGCGAAGGCGACGAAGTGATTTATTCGCAATATGCCTTTATTGTTTATCCGCTTGTCAGTAAAGCTATCAATGCGGTCGCAAAAGAGATTCCGGCGAAAAACTGGGGGCATGATTTAACCGGATTTTTAACCGAACTTTCCCACAAAACTAAACTGATTTTTATCGCCAACCCGAACAATCCGACCGGTAATTTCTTAACTGAGCAAGAACTTGATGCATTTTTAGCTAAAGTACCAGAAAGCGTCATTGTGGTACTTGATGAAGCCTATACTGAATTTACGCTTCCGGAAGAACGCGTAGACTCATTCGGGTTATTGAAAAAATATCCTAATCTGATTATTTCGCGCTCTCTTTCCAAAGCTTATGGATTGGCAGGCTTACGTATCGGTTATGCGGTGTCTAACCCGGAAATTGCGGATTTATTAAATCGCGTGCGTCAACCGTTTAACTGCAACAGTTTGGCGCTGACTTCCGCCATTGCGGTAATGAACGACGATGAATTCGTAACTAAGGTTGCGAAAAACAACCGCATTGAAATGGCTCGTTACGAGCAATTTTGCCAACAATACGATTTGGATTATATTCCGTCGAAAGGTAACTTCATCACTATCGATTTCAAACGACCCGCTGCGCTGATTTACGAGGCGTTATTACGCGAAGGCGTAATTGTGCGTCCGATTGCCGGTTACGGTATGCCAAATCATTTACGCGTGAGTATCGGCTTGCCGCAAGAAAATGACAAATTTTTTGCCGCACTAATTAAAGTGTTGGGTTTAACGCAAGCAAAATAGAGGCTTTATAACAATCCTAACTATGATTTAGCCCATTGAAGTAAAAAGTAATTTCCCGCAAATACAAGATATTGAAAAGAATATTACGGCAAAGAATTAAAAATGGGCAACGGATTAGACAATATTAAAATAGGCAACTCATTTAGCGCATTTTTATATGTGCTAAATGAGCCCAAGAAAAGAAATTTCAATTTTTGAAGTTTGAAATAAGAAAAGACAGTATGGCTGGGGTACTAGGATTCGAACCTAGGAATGCGGAGAT
>NZ_DBHLAM010000006.1:4453-42010 GCF_057314195.1 Rodentibacter sp.
GCGACCCCAACATTATGAGTGTTGTGCTCTAACCAACTGAGCTATGTAGCCATCTGCTTAACCATATTAGCTTTGCGGGGCGTATTATGCTGATTTGCCCCTATCGCGTCAATCACTTTTTGTAAAAAATCCGTTTTTTAAGCTTAGTTGATTATAAAAAAAACGCTTTTGTTATTTTTTATTCATTCCGCCACAGAAATCATACCGACAAAATGACGCCAGTGAAAACTATTAAATCTATTCGGAATATACCAATCGGAAATCGTGCCGTCTAAATAAAGCGCATTGTAACAGCCTACTTTTAACAAACCTCGACTAAAAGTATAAAGATTCGGCTCACCTTTCGTGGTCATAATAAAGAAAAGACGATGTTGTTTATCCAAACATACCGCATTGCGCTTGTGATAACTTTCTAACGTTGGTTTAAATTGACGGTTAATTTCCCCCTCAATTAATAACATCGGACCGGACTGCATGGCAAAGGTAGGTTTTAGCCTTTTCTGTTGATAAGCCTTCGTTGTCAAAATGTAAGGTTGCGCGCCTACCAATGCAAAAACGCCATTCGGTTGGACATGAAAATTACCCGTACCACGTTTGGTATTAAGCGCATTCAATTCTTTGCCGTTTTCAATCCATAAGCCCGCCGGCACATTATTCCTACTATAGATTCCGGCATTCATGAGCATTTTCACTTGAAAATTTTTTTCCAACGCATGTTTTAAATTAGTTAAAGATTGATAATCTTTACCCTCGCTGTCACGCCAATGCAGACGCACGTCTTCCGGTTTAGCTTGAAAAATTCCGTAAGTAATGTTGGAATCGGTAAAAGAACGATATTCGCCACCATAGACTGTTGAAGAAAGACCACAGCAAAGTACGGTTAGAATTTTAAAGAGTTTTTTCATCTAAAGGATGGGAAAGCTTTAGGGCATTAGAAAACGAATGTAAGCCTTCTGCGTTACCCGTTTTCATCATAGATTGCAAAGTTTGCGTCGGTGCGTGAATAAGTTTGTTCATCAATTTATAACTCAATTCTTGCAATACCGCCTCTGCATTATCGCTTTGTTGCAAGTGTTGCAGCGCATTTTTCAGTAAATCTTGGCGTATCGCTTCCGCATTTTGACGATAATTTTTGATCAAATTGGAAAATTGGCGCACTTTAATCCACTCAAAAAAATCCCGACACTCTTCTGCAATAATGGATTGAGCGTGCTCTGCTGCTTGTTCGCGGCGGTTTAAATTAGATTGAATAATATCCTGTAAATCATCCACCGTATAATGATACACACTGTCGAGACTTTCCACGCTTTCCTCAATATCGCGCGGCACCGCAATGTCCACTAACAACATCGGCGCGTTGTGGCGTTTCTTTTGCGCGACTTTCACCATTTCTCGGCTAATCAACACATTCGGACTGGCGGTAGAACTAATTACGATATCAGCTTGCTCCAATGCGGTGCTAAAATCATCTAAACCAAACACCTCAATCGGCGTATCGGAAGCTAATTTTTCTGCTAATCGCTCCGCCCGACTTAAAGTACGGTTGGCTATCATTAATTTTTTTACACCATGACGCAATAAATGACGGCTCACCAATTCGATGGTTTCACCCGCGCCCAGCACTAAAATATTCAGCGTGCGTAAAGATTCGAAAATCTGACGCGCCAAACTGCAAGCCGCATATGCCACAGAAACGGCGCTCTCGCCAATATTGGTTTCGGTACGTACACGTTTGGCAGTCAAAAAGGTTTTTTGGAATAAGCGCGAAAGCTCGGTAGAAAGCGGTACTTGGGCGTTTTGATAAAATTCTTCGGTAATTTGAAAAGCTTGTTTCACTTGCCCCAAAATTTGCGGTTCGCCTAAAATCAACGAATCCAATCCGCACGCTACGCGCATTAAATGATTCGCCGCGTGTTGATTTTGATGCGCATAAATACTCGGCATCAATTCTGCCAAAGGAATCCGGTGAATCTCCGCAAACCACCGTTCGATATTTTCACGCCATTTATCGCATTCTTGTGGCGAAATTTGTCGATGGTGCAAATATACTTCCGTGCGATTGCAAGTAGAAAGGATCACCGCGCCTTCGGCAAGGTTTTGTTGCTGAATTTGTTGCAAGGCAAGCAGACGCTTTTCCGCTGAAAAAGCGACTCTTTCACGCACCGAAACGGATGCAGTTTTATGATTGATGCCGAGAACAAGAAGGGTCATAGTTGATGTAAAAATAACCGCATCTAAAAAGTGCGGCAGAAATATCCGATAAAAAATTGGCGCCATTCTAATGAATTATGGCGCGTTGAGCAAATGCACACGCCATAATTGTGGCAGAATAACGTAAAAAAGTTAAAACACATCTTTCGCTTTACGAAGCGCAGTAAACGCTTCAAGCGTTTTTGCCCGTAAGAACGGATTGATCATTTTTTCCAGCTGTAGCGTAGTCGGTAAACTCGGTTTGCCTTGAGCACGCAAAGTTTCCACCCGAATTATTTGATTTTTGACTGCGTCATTGTCCGGCATCACCATTTTCGCAAACGCTAAATTCGCTAAAGTATATTCATGCGCGGGACAAATGACGGTATCGTCCGGCAACATTTTAAGACGTTGCAAAGTTTCAAACATTTGCGCGTAATCGCCGCTAAACACACGGCCGCAACCGGCAGAAAATAATGCGTCTCCGCAAAATAGATGCCCGTCCACTAAAAAACTCAAGTGCTGCGCTGTATGCCCGCCGGTAGGCAAAACTTCAATGCGGTAGTTTTCCGTAATAATCTCGCCCTTATTAACAATCACCGTCGCGCCTTTTTCGGCACATTCTTCAGGACCATAAATCGGCACATCCGGATAACGCGCACGAAAAGCCGCTACCCCTTGAGTGTGATCGTCATGCAGGTGCGTCAACAGCACCGCATTGACGGCATAATCATGCGCATCAAGCCATGCAAACAACTTGTCCGTTTCGGGCAAATCGACAATAATAAGCGGTAAATTTTCACGTTGATAAAGCCAAATGTAATTATCGTTCAAGGCTGGCAAAGCAACTAACATAAATCCTCTTTTGTTTGGAAATGAAATGATGATTCGATGGAATGTAAAATGGCACGCAAAATCGGCCAAGCCTTTCTGTGCCCCGCAAAGCTGGCGACAGTTACCGCAAGGCGAAGCCTATTGTAGCGCATTGGAAGTCGCTTTAGCGCCTTGGCTGGCAAAAATCGGCGGATATCAAATTTTAAAACTCGGCGCCTTAAGCACGGAAGTGACGACAAACTTACCGATGCGCCATCAAATTTTGTTAAGCGAAAAGACATTGCCAAATAGCACCGCATTGACCTCAAACGATTCTTTCGTACAAGCCGAACTTACCGCCTTACCTTTTATTCAACAAGAAATAAATGCAGTCTTTTTGACAAATTGCTTAAATTTCACCCAAGATCCTCATCAGATTTTGCGCGAGGTTCATCGTGTACTCGCTGATGACGGTTGGTTATTTCTCTCCTTGTTCAATCCGTTAAGTTTGCTGATTTGCAAAAATAAACTTGGCGAGTTTCCATTGCGCAGATATTCGACTTGGCGCATTATCGATTGGTTGGAGTTGCTTAATTTTGAAATTCTTGAGCGACAAAATCTGTCTATTACAGGCCGACGCGCCCACTTATTTTCGCCTTTAATCCTTATCGTGGCACAAAAACGCACTTATCCGCTTACCTTCAACACTGAAAAAGAGCGGACAACAATGCCAATATTTTTACAACCTACGGAAGCCTTTAAGACAAATGCATAATTGCCTTGCCTCACCTTCCATTCTCCCCTATTATGCGGCGCACTTTTTTCTCTGTTTAAGGATTCGCTATGACAGCACAAACTTTTATTCCCGGCAAAGACGCGGCATTAGAGGATAGCATTGCAAAATTTCAACAAAAATTAACCGCTCTGGGTTTTAATATTGAAGAAGCCTCATGGTTAAATCCGGTACCGAATGTATGGTCAGTGCATATTCGCGATAAAGATTGTCCGCAGTGTTTTTCCAACGGCAAAGGCGCAAGCAAAAAAGCGGCGCTGGCCTCGGCGCTTGGCGAATATTTTGAGCGTTTATCCACTAACTATTTCTTTGCGGATTTTTATTTGGGAAAAGCAATCGCCAACGGTGATTTCGTACATTATCCAAACGAAAAATGGTTTCCGATTGAAGACGACGCTTTATTACCAAAAGGCATTTTAGACGATTATTTGCTTGACTATTTCGATCCGAATCAAGAACTTACGCCGGAATTATTGGTTGATTTACAATCCGGCAATTATGCTCGTGGCATTGTGGCGATGCCTTATGTGCGTCAATCGGACGAGCAAACCATTTATATTCCACAAAGCATTATTGCCAATCTTTATGTGTCGAACGGGATGTCTGCCGGCAACACCAAATTCGAAGCGCGTGTGCAAGGGCTTTCGGAAGTGTTTGAACGTTATGTGAAAAACAAAATTATCGCTGAAGCCACTAGCTTGCCGCAAATTCCTGCAGAGGTGATGGCACGTTATCCGTCTATTCAAGCTTCCATCGCAAAATTAGAAGAAGAAGGTTTCCCGATTTATGCTTTTGATGCGTCGCTCGGCGGCAAATATCCGGTAATTTGCGTGGTATTACTGAACCCGAATAACGGTACGTGCTTTGCTTCTTTCGGCGCGCATCCGAATTTCCAAGTGGCATTAGAACGCACCGTAACCGAGCTTTTACAAGGCCGTAGTTTGAAAGATCTGGATGTGTTTTCACCCCCCTCTTTCAATAATGAAGACGTCGCTGATCATGCTAATCTTGAAACCCACTTTATCGACTCCAGCGGTTTAATATCTTGGGATCTGTTCAAACAAATGCCGGATTATGAATTTACCGATTGGGATTTTAGCGGTACGACGCAACAAGAATACGAAAACTTAATGGCGATTTTCCGTACAGAAAATAAAGAAGTGTACATTATGGATTACAACCATTTAGACGTATACGCCTGCCGTATTATCGTGCCGGGGATGTCCGATATTTATCCTGCAGACGATCTTATTTACGCCAACAATAATATGGGCATGGATTGGCGTGAAATTTTGCTGGATTTACCAAACCAGCATCACAATACTGAAACTTACGCGGAATTGTTGGAAGAACTTGATGCGCAAAATATTGACGACGCTACTCGCATACGTGAATTTATCGGTATTGTTGCACCAAAAACCAGCGGTTGGACAACGCTTCGCGTGGGCGAATTAAAATCTATGCTGTATCTTGCCTTAGGCGAATTGGAACCTGCACTTGATTGGGCGAACTGGACGTTAAATATGAACAGCTCCGTATTCAGTGCTGAACGCGTAAATTATTATCGTGCATTAATTTCAATCATTGAATTGCATTTAGATGATAAACGCACTCCGAAACAATATCGCACCGTATTTGAAAAAATGTACGGTAAAGAGGCTGTGGCGCAAGCTTGGAATGCGGTTGCCGAAGGCGGTAATCCGTTCTACAACCTTCCATCAAGCGATGAAGAACTGAAAAATTTTAAAGAACATCAAGCCTTGTTAAACACTTATGCAAAATTGCAAAAAGCTAAACGGGAAAATTGGAAATAAACTTTAATTTGAACCAAAAGCACAGGCGAGTAAAACTCGCCTTTTTTGACTGCACTTTTAGAATTTTTATGCCTACGTTTTGAACTAGATGAATGTTACGGACAACGCTTATTTGGCTGAAAATGTGGTCGTGCCAGATAAAATGCTAGGCTTTCGATAAGGTCCAAAGGAAGAATTACTAACTCTAAAAAATTTGGCAAAAATCTACCGTATTTCGCCTGATCTTTTACACCGCCACTTAAATCATCGCCCGGAACAATAAGAGTAAAATAAGAGGAAATCAAATGACTATTTACGACATCGACTTCGCCGAACTTTATCGACAGCATTTAATTGCCTGTAATCATTTCAATCTACCGCCCACCAAATGGGACAAAAAGGCAGCGAAAATGGCAGAAAATTTAGTGGGAAAACCGAATGTGTACAACGAACGATTGTTACAAGCCATCAATATACAGGCCAATGAAACCGTGTTGGATATCGGCTGCGGACCGGGAACCCTCGCAATACCGCTGGCGCAACAATGCCAAGCCGTCTATGCGCTGGATTATAGTCAAGGAATGTTGGACTGTGTGGAGCGCTTTAAACAAGAATTGAATTTGCCAAATCTCACCACATTTCACCGCGCCTGGTCAGAAAATTGGGACGATATTCCACAAGCGGACGTAGTATTGGCATCGCGCTCGACCTTAGTTGACGATTTAGACGATATGATTGACAAACTTTGCGCCAAAGCGAAAAAACGCGTCTTTTTAACCTCCGTCACACAACGCCACTTTTTGGATGAAGGCGTTTTTACCGCCATCGAACGTGAAGATATCGGCTTTCCCACCTATATTTATTTACTCAACCGCTTATATCAAAAAGGCCTCCAAGCGAACCTAAACTTTATCGAAACCCAATCCGGCCGTTTTCAAGGTGAAACCTTCGAGGATTTATTGGCTTCCGTCGAATTTTCCCTCGGCGCGCTAACCGAAAAAGAAAAATCCGGATTAAAACATTTTTACGTTCAAAAACAAGCGAACGGCGAACCAATTTCACACGGGCAGAAAAAATGGGCGTTGATTTGGTGGGAACTCAATTAATGCCGTCAAGCCAAGATTGACGCGCTTTCAATGCGGTGCTGAAAACGATCGTCAATACTGTTTTTTTTTTGAGGTTCAGACGTTGTTTTTATCGGAGAGGTGATTTTTCAATATTTTATCAATCACGCGCGACACGGCGAAAAAGCCAAAAGTGGCGGTGATCATGGTTGCAGCACCGAAGCCGTTGGCGCAATTCATGGTTGCGGAAACTGCACAACCTTCAGCCATTTTTGGAAAAATCGGCGGTTGCGTGGAGAACACCGCATCCACGCCGAATTTGCGTTGCGGGTTTTGACTGAAATTAAAATCCTTGCGTAAAACCGAGCGCACTTTTGCTAACAACGGATCTTGAATGGTTTTACTTAAGTCGGCAATTTGAATTTGACTCGGATCCGTTTGTCCGCCCGCCCCACCGACACTGATGATTTTGATTTTATGGCGCTTACAATAAGCAATCATCGCAGCTTTGGTTTTCACATTGTCGATGGCATCGATCACGTAATCGTAACCGCGAATTAAATAATCCGATTGATTTTCAGGCGAAATAAAGTCATCAATAATATTCACCGTACACTGCGGATTAATCAACTTCACGCGTTCCGCCATCACTTCCGTTTTGAGTTTGCCGATATTACCGCTTAACGCCGGTAATTGGCGATTAATATTGGTGACGCAAATGTCATCCATATCGATCAAAGTAAGCTGACCGACGCCGGAACGCGCCAAAGCCTCTACTGCCCACGAGCCAACACCGCCGATGCCGACCACGCAAATATGCGCGCGGCGTAAGCGTTCAAGTCCTGCCGGCGTATAAAGCCGTCCGATACCGCCAAAACGTTGTTCGTAATTATCTGCACGAGCCATTAATTTAACACCCAAACGCGTCCGTAATGCTTGGAAAGTCCGGCAATATGGCCGGCCTCATCACCGATGCCGCGGTATAAGTCGAAATGGTGGCCGTTCACCGCACCACCCACATCTAACGCCACCATTAAGTGAAGTTTATGCGTGCCTTTCCAATTGCCATCATTGTCAATATCCGGAACTTCCACTAACAACACCGTGCCGGAGGGAATAAGGTTGCGATCGGACGCCACCGCCGCCATCGGCACGAGTGGCACGCCGGCCGAGCCTTTTACTTTACCGCTCGGATCATTTTTGAAGAATACGTAAGATGGATTGCGTTCCAACAAACCTTGTACGCGCGACGGATTGGCTTTGCCCCAATCACGGATCGCCTGAATCGACATTTTTTCCTTTGGAATTTCGCCGTCTTCTACTAATAAGCGGCCAACCGCTTGATATTTAAAGCCGTTTTGACCGGCGTAGGCAAAGTAATTTAAATTGCCGTTGCCAAAATCCACGTAACCGCTACCTTGCACGCCGAGTAAAAAGTTATCCAACATAGAATCGCTGTACGCCAGTTCTAAGCCTTTCCCCGCCAAGGCGCCGTTATAAATTTGCTGGCGAGTGAAACGCTTATTGACCGGCATGGCGTAAATCGGATGTTGATATTTGCCTTGCGGTGAACGACGCGCGTGGAGCACGGGTGAATAATAACCGGTCATCAAAACGTTTTGATAACCATCGAAACCTTTCATAATTTGCGGCTGAATACCAAATTGCGGTAATTGATTAACATCAGCACCGGAAAGCACCCAGCCGATAATTTTTTCGTAATTGCCGTAAAAACGCTCGGCCAATTTGGCCGAATAACCTTTCACATTAGAAAGTTGGGTTAAAAAATCGCCTTGATTAATCACCGCACTTTGATTTTCTACACGGGAAACCGGCGCAAGCATCGCTTGTTGATAATGACGACCACCGTATTTGGCGCCGAATTTTTGCGGATCGTCGCCCGTCGGCGTTAAGAGTGGCGAGCTACCATGCAATACGCGGCTATTCGACGAACTGCCGCAAGCTGCCAAAATCGAGACAACCGCCACGATGGAAAAGATTTTTAAAATAAAATTTTTACGGGATTTCATAACGCGTCCAAGACGATAAATTCTGATTATTGAAGGGCGCATACGCTATCAAAATTTATCCGAAAGGACTAGCCCTATTTCGTTAAAACGATGAAGAAATAAACGCCTTGTTTATTTTCTTAACAATCGAGCATTTTAATTTTGTTTAAGGCTTGCAAAATTTTTTGAACGGCGTATAGTGCCCGCCGTCAGACGCGGGGTGGAGCAGCTTGGTAGCTCGTCGGGCTCATAACCCGAAGGCCGTCGGTTCAAATCCGGCCCCCGCAACCAAATTTTAAAGCATCGATGAAATCGATGCTTTTTTCTTACTTAAAATTTTGTAAACCACGCTGCGTTCAGCGAACTTCTCCAACAGCACCGCATTGAAGCGCCTATTTTAGGGCGATATGCACGGTGATTTCTTCCCTGTCGTGGTACAAATGTTTAGCTTGAAGAGTAAAACGAAGGTTTTGCTCGGTTAGTTTATCCGATAACGTTTCCAAGCATTGCATTACTTCTTGATAACGTTTTTTCATCGGCAATTTCAAATTAAAAATAGCTTCACGGCACCAACCGTTTACCAACCATTTACTAATCAAATTTACGATGCGGCTTGGTTGTTCCACCATATCGCACACGAGCCAATGAATTTGTTTGCGCTTCGGCGGCTGAAATTTAAAACCGTCTTCCGAACAATGCTCGATTCGCCCCGTTTCATGCAAACTTTCCGCCATTTTGCCGTGATCTACCGCATAAACGAACAAACCACGTTTTACCAGTTGATACGTCCAACCGCCCGGACAAGCGCCGAGATCCACGCCGATCATCGTTTCATTGAGACGTTTGCTTTCTTCTTTGCGCGGAATAAAAGTTAAAATTGCTTCTTCTAGTTTTAACGTCGAACGACTCGGCGCTGCGACCGGAAATTTCAAACGCGGAATGCCCATAAAATGCGGCGAATGATTATCCGCATAAGAATAACCCACATAGCAACAATTCGGTTTAATGAAAAAGCAATGTAAAAAACACTGCGAAAACCGAGTGTGTGTCGCCTTTGATGCTGCGGCAAGCCAACCTTGTTTTTTTAAAGCTTGTCTTAATGGCACGGTAAATTTGCGACAGAAGGTGGAAAGTTCTTTCGATTCGTCGGTATCCGCGGTTTCAACAAAAAGCTCAACGGATTGGCTGAAATTGATTTGCGCCGAAAGCGCGTTAAACGCAGTTAAAATCGGACTGATACGATCGGACGAATCAAGATTTTCCAACAAATCGGACACCACCAACAGTTGACGGGCGAAAATTAATCGATTGAAAGGAATTTCGCGTGCTAGGCGATCCGCTTCATTCGGCTGATAACATTCAAAAATCACATAACCGGAATTTTCTTGCACGCGAGCAAAACCCAACGCGCCCAATGCGGTGCTAAACGCGGAGATCTCCGCCGCGGTTTCTTTTTCAAAACCGGGGCGACAATATAACGCTAATTTATTCATGTTCTTCTTTTCTTATTGCCGCAATAATCCAGCGGCGGAAAGCTTGGATTTGTTCGTCATCAAGGCGATCGAGATGGTTCACCACATAGAAAGATTTCGGATCGGGAAAATCCGTTGGTAACACCTCCTTCAATAAACCGTGTTCGATTTCCTGTAACGCCAGCAAACGATTGGCCAATGCTACGCCTTGTCCGTGAATGGCGGCTTGTAGCGCCATAAAAGTGTGGCTAAACAACGGACCTTGCTGGATATTCAATTCGTCAATCGCTAAATAGTCCGCCATTGCGCGCCAGTTATCACGTGTATGCGTGTGAATTAATGTGTGGTGTTTTAAATCTTCCTTAGCATAAATCGGATTTTTCGCCAACAATTCCGGCGATGCCAGAATCAGTAAATTTTCTTTACCGAGGCGATCCACCTGCAAATTCTGCCAATTACCTTTACCGTAATAAACAGCAAGATCAATTTCTTTGCTCAATAAACCTTCGTCTTGATCCACCCCTTTTAAACGCACTTCAATTTCGGGATGAAGCCGATTGAAATCGCTTAAATGCGGTACTAACCATTGAATACCGAATGTTTGCGGCACGCTGATGCTTAAGTGGGGGTCATTTTTTAAGGTCAGCAATCGCTCCGTAGCTTCATTGAGTTTACGCAGAATTTTATTAATATCGGCAAAATAAGTTTTGCCGAATTCCGTTAATTCGAGCGCGCGATTCTTTCGTTTAAACAATTCGACGCCTAAAAAATCTTCCAATAATTTAATTTGATGACTCACCGCCGCTTGAGTCACAAAAAGTTCGTCGGCGGCTTTTGTAAAACTTAAATGCCTTGCGGCGGATTCGAAAGATTTCAGTGAATTCAAGGGAGGCAAACGTTTATACATAATTCTTTCCAGAAATAATTTTTTCTTCTATAATGCTCGGGAGTTAATTCACATTAGTTTTTCTAATTCTACAAATAAAAAAACATCACTTGTCCTTCCTGAGCCTAATTTCTACAATGCGCGCATACTTAAAGATTGGTAATTCCTTACTAGTTAATGAGTTTCAGACTTAAGTATGATGTTGTGTTTGCATATAGTTCGGGAAACCGAACGTGAGTAACAAATTAAGTTACTTATTTACTTCCTGTATAATATTTTTTCAACCTTTTGGTTAAACGCCACTCATTACGAGTGGCGTTTTTTTTTCGTTAAACTTTAACATATTTCGCACTGTTTTTCTTCCTTAACTTTATAACCGCTCAAATTTTGAGAAATCACAAAAAATTTCCGTTTAAAGGTTTAAATGCCAAAAATTATGGTGTAGATTAACCGGCATTTCATTCAAAACAAATATAAGGGAAGCAAAATGAAAGACTTAGATTGGAGCAACCTCGGTTTTAGTTATATCAAGACCGATTATCGTTTCATTGCTCATTGGAAAGAAGGCAAATGGGATGAAGGTAAACTCACCACCGATAACATTTTACATATTCACGAAGGCTCAACCGCACTTCACTATGGTCAACAATGTTTTGAAGGTTTAAAAGCTTATCGTTGTAAAGACGGCTCTATCAATTTATTCCGTCCGCAAGAAAACGCCAAACGTATGCAACACACCGCGGATCGCCTTTTAATGCCGCAAGTGCCAACGGAGTTATTTATTCGCGCGTGTAAAGAAGTAGTAAAAGCTAACGAGGAATGGCTTGGCCCTTACGGCTCTGGCGCCACCTTATATTTACGACCGTTTTTAATCGGTATAGGCGAAAATATCGGCGTAAAAGCCGCTCCTGAATTTATTTTCTCCGTATTTTGTTGCCCGGTCGGTGCCTACTTCAAAGGTGGCTTAGCACCTTCCAATTTCATCACGACCGAATACGACCGCGCTGCGCCAATGGGTACCGGTGGTGTAAAAGTAGGCGGTAATTACGCGGCAAGCCTACTGCCGCATATATTAGCTGCGGAAGAAGGCTCGGCAGAACGTAAATTTGCAGATGCAATCTATTTAGATCCAAAAACTCACACCAAAATCGAAGAAGTGGGCGCGGCAAACTTCTTTGGTATCACTAAAGACAACAAATTCGTTACGCCGAAATCCAAATCAATTTTACCGAGTATTACTAAATATTCCTTACTTTATATCGCCAAAGAGCGTTTAGGTATGGAAGCGATTGAAGGCGATGTATATATCGATCAACTTGATCAATTCGCTGAAGCCGGTGCATGTGGTACCGCAGCCGTCATCTCACCGGTGGGCGGTATTCAACACAAAGGGAAATTCCATGTTTTCTACTCCGAAACCGATGTTGGCCCGATAACCCGCAAACTTTACAACGAACTCACCGGCATTCAATTCGGCGATATCAAAGCACCGGAAGGCTGGATTGTAAAAGTGGAATAATTGATTACATAGAAGAACACAAAATGATCTGCTCCCTAAAAGTCGGACTCACCGACTTACTAAGGAGCAGATTTTTTATGGATTAAATATATTAAATCCGAATTAAACGTCACATCAGCAAACTTATCTTGCCAAATTTAAATAACGACTCGCTTTCCCTTTCATTTTGTTCTTAGCATTGGCAAAATAGCTCCAATTTTTATTCATAATAATTATCAAGGAAAATCAAAGCCATGAATCACCATCCTTTGTTTACCCTATCCTGGCACCGCTATCTCAATTTACTTTTTTTGCTTTTAAGCGTCGGCTTTTTAACCGGCGGCAGCGTAACCTTTATTGCCGCCAATTGGGATTATTTTTCCGATTTAAGCAAAATTTACGGACTGCAAGCGGTATTTGCTTTTTCGGTTATTTCGGGCAGTTATTTTTTTATGCGGGAAAGCCGTCGATTGGAACAGGAAAAATTAAAGTCGCTTTCCGTCTCATTTTTCTTTATTGCCGCCGTGCTTATCGGCGCCACCTTGGCCTTGGTCGGGCAAACCTACCAAACGGGCGCCGATACGTGGGAATTATTCGCCGTTTGGTCGTTGTGTCAACTTCCTTGGCTGTTATTATTGCCGAATGCGGCCTCCGCCTTGTTACTTATCGTCACCACCAATCTGACGTTATATCTGCTTAACGTTGACGGATTTTATGAGCACGCAACAATTTACGGCGTCGTATTAAACGCTATCGGACTTCTTTTAAGCGAAATTTTTATTCGTCAGTTGCACGATCAACGCTGGCGTGTGCTCCCGAAAATACTGGTGGTTTTCCTCTTGCTTCATCTTTTCGGCAGTCGTTTTGTTGGCGAATATTACGACCTTCTCTTCCCTTTCGAGCTTTATCCGTTTCATTCCTTTTTACTGATCGCCCTCCCCGCAGCCGCACTGTTTTATTTTTATCAGCGATACCGTTTTGATTTTGTCAATTTAATCACAACCACCACCGCAATAATTGTAGCCTTCGGTTTGTTGCTTTTTAATCGGATCGATTCCCTCGATATCGCCTTATTGAACGGTTTACTGATTTTTGCGTTGACCGTTGGGGCGATTATCCGGTTGTATCAATTATATAAAGCCCATTATCCCGAACGTAAAAATCTTCCTTGGGCGTTATCTTTTCTGCTGATTTTGGCTATTTTAACCGGCATTTTGACCGCACTTGTGTGGGTCGTTTTAGCCTTGAATCTTTCCGAGCCCGAGAACGCCTTGCCCGGTTTATCGGTTGTCGTTTTGGGCACCGCATTGATGTTGCATCGCGCGGCCCCTCAATCCGGCAGCCCGATGTCGATTGTCGTCGGTATTTTATTTTTGATGGGATATGGCCTGCTCGGCGGCTATTTATTACTCGATCGTTTTGCTTACGATTCCATCGAACGATTCAATTTTTCCGCGCCGGCATGGTTCACCTTAGTCGTAGCGATTTTTTACTTCGTACGCAAAGAAATTTGGTTACAAACTTTAAGTCTTGTCGCCGTGCTCATGATGTGGCAATTAAGCGCCGTCGACATGATCTTGCAAACGCCGCTCGTTTTTCTTTCGATGCTCGGCGCCGTGTTTGCCTTCTTGGCGCAGCGATTGCCGTCAATAAACGATAATGTGCGTGCACAAATCATTCCATTGGCCTGGGCGTTTTTGCTTTTTAGCCTCGGTGCCCTTGTCTTCGATTTGTGGGGCTTTTCCGCATATCATTTCGCTTCAACGTGGTCTGATAATTTTAACGGTGTTGCCGATGAATTGCCGCCGGTGAATACGTTTGCGGATTTTTTTAATGTGATCACCCACGGCGTATTTACAAAGGCTAAATTAAGCTCCACATGGTTGATTTCATTTTTAGTTTGCTTGGCGCCACTTGGTGTTTATGGGCTAATAAACCGCTTTTTTACCTTACCGCAGGTGGAAAAATGGACAATTGCCGGTGTTTTAGCGTTATTTACCGTCGGTTTTATTGCGCAGCCGACAATTTTATTTTTCGCTTCGTTATGGCTTCTCGCCTATTTTGTGGCAAACCGATATTTATTTTTTATCGCCTTAGCAGCGCTTATCATTAATTTAGCTATTTACTATTATTGGTTATCTATCCCATTACTTTATAAGGCTTTTTTATTATTGTTTTTCGGTGTGATATTTGCCCTGAGCGCAATTTATTTACATCGAAAACATCAAGAGGAAACAAAAAGTGCGGTCAATTTTGCCGGCGTTTCTAAAATCAAACCGATGATTGCCCTTTGTACGCTTTTTTTCATGCTATTGCCGTTAAATTATAAAGTTTGGCAGTTTGAAAATGTGCTAGCAACAGGAAAACCGGTGGTGCTGGAAATTGCGCCGGTCGATCCGCGTTCTCTCATACAAGGCGATTATATGTCGCTCAGTTACGCCATTTTGACTGACTTGACGGATATTCGCGCGCAACTAAACGAATCTAACACAGAAGTCGAAACAAGCGACGATGACGATGTCATGCAAAAACAACGCCCGAAACGGCTTTATGCCTTAATTCATCAGAACGAACAGGGCATTGCCACCTTATGCCGCGTGGAAAGCCGTATTCCGACAGATTTTTTTGATTGCGTGCCGGACGTGTATTTGCCGATAAATAATGCCGGCCGGATGCCAAAATTGCCAAGTCAGGAATATTTCTTCGCAGAAGGTAAGGGACAGTATTACGCGCAAGCAGAATATGCCGAATACCGTTTTAAAGACGGCATCTTATTGCTCGCCCGTTTGCTGGATAAGGATTTGAAACCGTTGTAGAAAGGTTTAATGAAACAATGAGGTGACAAAAAATGATATGGCGCAACAAATGCATAAAAGAATCAAACTTGTAAGTCAGATTTTTATGTTGCCGAATAGCACCGCATTGAAGCCGGTTTCAATGCGGTGCTATTTCATGAGGAGAATTTGAGCCTTATGCAACAGCCGCATCATACTGCAGCATTTTTTTTGTCACCGTACTCAAGTTCTGTTTTATTTGATCGCAATGATCGAGCCGAAATTAAAACACTGGAACCACAGTTCCACGTGAGAAAATCCGACGTTTTTTAACCGCGTTTTATGGGTGTCGATGCTATCCGTGCGCATCACATTTTCCAATGCGGTGCGTTTTTGACTCACTTCTAACTCGCTATAACCGTTGGCGCGCTTGAACTGATGATGTAAGTCAATCAGCAATTCGTCAATTTGCTCGTCTGCAAAACGGAATTTTTCCGAAAGTACCAATACGCCGTTCGGCTTCAAACCCTGATAAATTTTTTCCAATAACGCTACTCGATCCTGCGGCGGCAAAAATTGCAAAGTGAAATTTAAAATCACCATGGAAGCGTTCTGAATATCAATCTGACGAATATCATCACATAAAATTTCCACCGGAATGTCGCTGTGATAAGCCGCGATGTGCTGACGGCAACGTTCTACCATCGGTTGGGAATTATCTACGCCGATAATCTTCACATTAGGTCGGCGAATGTGACGACGTGCGGAAAGCGTCGCCGCACCGCGTGAACAGCCAAGATCGTACACATTGCTATTGGCGGTCACAAAGCGTTCGGCAAGCATACCGATGGCGGTAATGATATTGGAATAGCCAGGCACGGAGCGTTGGATCATATCGGGAAACACTTCGGCTACGCTTTCGTCAAAGGTAAAATCGCCCAATTTTTCAATGGGCGCGGAGAAAATGGTGTCTTTGTTCATGTTTTTTATAAACTGTGCAAAAAAGTGCGGTCATTTTAGAGAAAGTTTTTCACCGCGCAAATAAATTTCGCTTTCCAATTCAAAAGCCCCGGCAATTTCCGTATAATCAGGCGGTTAATTTATCTCTGAATTAGAAAAAAGGAATATAAAAATGATGCGTTCACATTATTGCGGTGCGTTAAACCGTACAAATATTGGTCAGGAAGTGATATTAAGCGGTTGGGTGCACCGTCGCCGTGATTTAGGCGGTTTGATTTTTATTGATATGCGTGACCGTGATGGCATCGTGCAAGTGTGTTTCGATCCGAAATTCCAAGAAGCATTAACCGCCGCGGCAGGCTTGCGTAACGAATTTTGCATTCAAATCAAAGGTGAAGTGATTGCCCGCCCGGAAAATCAAATCAACAAAAATATGGCGACCGGCGAAGTGGAAGTATTGGCAAAAGCGCTAAAAATCTATAATGCTTCCGATGTGCTGCCGCTTGACTTCAACCAAAACAACACTGAAGAACAACGCTTAAAATATCGTTACTTAGATTTACGTCGCCCGGAAATGGCGCAACGTTTGAAAACTCGTGCGAAAATTACCAGTTTTGTGCGTCGTTTTATGGATGACAACGGTTTCTTAGATATTGAAACCCCAATGCTCACCAAAGCAACACCGGAAGGCGCTCGCGACTATTTAGTGCCAAGCCGTGTGCATAAAGGCAAGTTTTATGCCTTGCCACAATCGCCGCAGCTTTTCAAACAGCTTCTTATGATGTCCGGTTTTGACCGTTATTATCAAATCGTGAAATGTTTCCGCGATGAAGATTTACGTGCAGATCGCCAACCTGAATTTACCCAAATCGATGTGGAAACCTCTTTCTTAACTGCGCCTGAAGTACGTGAAATTATGGAACGTATGGTGCACGGTTTGTGGCAAGAAATTATCGGCGTGGATTTAGGCAAGTTCCCAGTGATGACCTGGCAGGAAGCAATGCGCCGTTTCGGTTCCGATAAACCGGATTTGCGTAACCCGTTAGAAATGGTAGATGTAGCGGATATCGTGAAAGATGTCGATTTCAAAGTATTCCAAGGTCCGGCCAATGATTCGAATGGTCGCGTGACGGTCATTCGTGTGCCAAATGGTAATGAAATTACACGCAAACAAATCGACGAATATACGCAATTCGTGGGCATTTATGGCGCGAAAGGCTTGGCATGGTTAAAAGTGAACGATGTCAACGCTGGTCTTGAAGGCGTGCAAAGCCCGATTGCGAAATTCTTAAATGAAGACGTATTAAAAGCCTTGTTTGAGCGCGTAGGCGCACAAACCGGCGATATTTTATTCTTCGGTGCGGACAAATGGCAAACCGCCACCGATGCCATGGGCGCATTGCGTTTGAAACTGGGGCGCGATTTAGGTTTAACCCGTTTAGATGAATGGCAACCGCTTTGGGTCATCGATTTCCCAATGTTCGAGCGTGATGACGAAGGCAACTTAGCGGCAATGCACCACCCATTCACCTCACCAAAAGATTTCAGCCCAGAACAATTAGAAGCAGATCCGACAAGTGCGGTCGCCAATGCTTACGATATGGTCATCAACGGCTACGAAGTGGGCGGCGGTTCTGTGCGTATATTCGACCCGAAAATGCAACAAACCGTATTCCGCATTCTGGGCATTGACGAAGAGCAACAGCGCGAAAAATTCGGTTTCTTGTTGGATGCATTGAAATTCGGCACACCGCCACACGCAGGTTTAGCCTTCGGCTTAGACCGTTTAACCATGCTCCTAACCGGTACGGAAAACATCCGCGATGTCATCGCCTTCCCGAAAACTACGGCGGCGGCGTGCTTGATGACGGAAGCGCCAAGCGTGGCAAACCCGCAAGCTTTGGCGGAATTAAGTATTCAAGTCGTAGCGAAAGCAGAATAAATTCTTAGCGTTTTGAAAATAAAAATAATCCGCTCCTAAAAATTGAAGGTGCGGATTTTTTTATGCGCAAGGAATGCGCGTTCAATGCGGTGCCCAAAAGCGACTTGACTTGTACGAAACGACTTTATCCCCGCAAAATTAAGGATACGAGGAATAGAAAGGAATAAATTAAGAAAGGAATGCAAGCCCGAACAACGTCACATATGCAATATTGATTTATTAATGCAAACTCTAGGCATTCAAATTTCAACCGCCCCTGCCTTTCCGCTCAAGCCTTCTCGAATCCACTGTTCAAAGGCGTCATAATCCACCAAAAAAGCGTCGTGACCGTAAATTGACGGAAATTCATGAAAAGTCAGCGTAACCCCACTTTGTTCTAAAAGTTGCTTGCTTTTATGCAAATCGACAGATTTAAAAAGCTGATCCGTCGTCACGGAAATCAAGGTATAACGCGCTTTAATCCGACCAAGTGCCGTTTTAATATCTGCATATCCAAGGCTCGGATCATACATATCCAATGCGCGTAAAAGATGTAAATAACTGTTGGCGTCGAAGCGTTCAAGAAATTTTTTGCCTTGGTAAGTCAAATAAGATTCTACTTGGAAATAATCACCCCAAAATTGCCCTTCGGATTTCGTAGCGCGCCCGAAAGCTTTGGCAAGTTGCGAATCAGTGCGGTAAGTCAGCATACCGAGCATACGCGCAATAGAAAGCCCTTGCTCCGGCGGAATGCCATCATAATAATCGCCACCATTAAAATTCGGATCATTAATCACCGCTTGACGCATCACATGGTTAAAGCCGATAGCTTCAGCGCTAAAGAAAATCGACGAACAAAGATTGACGATATTATCGACAAAGCCCGGGTATTCAATACCCCATTGTGTCGCTTGCATGCCACCAAAAGAGCCACCGATCACCGCATTCAAATGGGGAATGTTTAAAAAATCAATCAGCGCTTTTTGCACGTGTACGATATCCTGCACGGTGATATTCGGGAACAGGCTGCCGTAAGGTTTGCCGGTTTGAGGATTGAGGGAAGAAGGTCCGGTGGTGCCTTTGCACCCCCCCAACACATTGGAGCAAATAAAAAAATAACGCGAAGTATCAAGCGCCGAACCGTCACCCATAAAATTTTGCCACCAACCGTCCTTTTCTTTGTTGGAAAAATAAGGTTCCGCATCGCCCGTAAGCGCATGGCAAATCAGCACCGCATTGGTTTTGTCCGCATTCAAGGTTCCGTAAGTTTGATAAGCCACTTGAACGGGCGAAAGTTCACCGCCCATAACCAACTTTAATGGCTTGTCTTGAAACAGCACGACATTTTGGACAGACATTGAAAACCTATCGTATCAAGGAAAAAATGCACCAATTATCAACAGCTCGCTGCCTTTGTCAAGGATAATTTAGACGTCTAAACGTCCAAATAAAAACCGACTTTGCGCTCGCAAATTTCAACTTGAACTCATACGCGTTTTTCATTATGTTAGCGCTCATGTTTACTTTAAAGACTCCGCTCAAAACGGAACTCCTGCTCCTTTGGCATCGCATTCATTTAGGCAAAATCATCCGCGCGATAATAGCTTTCAATGCGGTGCTAATTTTACTTAGCGTTGCGATTGACCGCTACATCAGTTTTTCCGTCCGACAAAATTTGTACGAAAATCTCGAGGATCTGCCTTATCGCCCCTACGCACTCGTGCTCGGCACCTCTAAATTCGTCGCCCCCGGCAAAACTAACGATTACTACAGTAACCGCCTTGAAGCAGCAAAATCTTTGCTAGAACACGGCAAAGTCAGCTATTTACTGCTAAGCGGCGATAACCGCACGCTTCAATATAATGAACCGAAAATGATGTTTCGCGATCTGCGCAAAATGGGCGTATCGGAAAATTTAATGTTCCGTGATTTCGCCGGCTTCCGCACACTAGATTCCGTTATCCGTGCCGACAAAGTATTCAACATTAATGGATTTACTATCGTCAGCCAAAAATTCCATTGCGAACGTGCACTGTTCATCGCTGAATTTAACGATATTGACGCCATTTGCTTCGTTGCCAAACAGCCAAAAATCAACTTCTCCACTCGCCTACGGGAAATCTTCGCGCGTAGCAAAGCGGTGCTCGATTTACTACTCGGCATTAAACCGTACTTCTTGGGCGAACCAGAACCGCTGCCAATGCCGAATAACGAAGATTAAAAATTATCTAATTTTTTAACGATTTAATTAGCAAATTAGATCTGAAATAAAGAATCCTTAAAATTTCACAAAATTTATTTGACAACATTTTATGAAATCGTTATTTCTACTTTCCACACAACATCTTACAACATTCACCTAGAGGAAAATTATGTCTCATCTTTCTGTCGCCAAATTCGGCGGGACTTCGGTAGCCAATTACGCAGCGATGACGGCTTGCGCGAAAATTATCATTGCCGATCCCAATACTCGTGTCGTCGTGCTTTCAGCCTCTGCCGGCGTAACCAATCTTTTAGTCGCATTAGCCAACGGTGTGGAGCCGGAAGAACGCCGTCAATTAGTCGGCGAAGTACGTCAAATTCAAGAAAATATTTTAACCGAACTGAAAGACGACAGCCGTGTACGTCCAATCATTGAAAAATATCTCGAAAATATTGAATACCTTTCAGAAGCCGCCAGCCTCGCCACATCACCCGCGCTTACCGACGAACTCATCAGCCACGGCGAAATGATGTCCACCCAAATTTTTATCGAAATCTTACGCGAACAAAATGCCACTGGAACTTGGGTCGATGTGCGTACTATCGTTGCAACAAATAGTCATTTCGGCAAAGCGGTGCCAAATGACGAACAAACCCAAGCTAACAGTGACAGCATATTAAAACCATTAATTGATCGCGGCGAATTGGTTATCACGCAAGGTTTTATCGGCCGTGAACCGAGCGGTAAAACGACGACATTAGGCCGCGGCGGTAGCGATTATTCTGCGGCATTATTGGCGGAGGTGTTAAATGCCAAAGACGTACTGATTTGGACCGATGTAGCAGGCATTTACACCACTGATCCTCGCATTGTTCCAAGCGCTCAACGCATCGATACCATGAGTTTCGCGGAAGCGGCCGAAATGGCGACTTTCGGTGCGAAAGTATTACATCCGGCAACACTTCTTCCTGCAGTTCGCAGTAATATTCCGGTTTATGTAGGTTCCAGCAAAGCGCCGCAAGATGGTGGCACTTGGGTCACGCGCGATCCACAACCGCGTCCAACATTCCGGGCAATCGCGTTACGTCGCGACCAAACCTTATTAACGCTTTCAAGCTTAAGCATGCTTCACGCGCAAGGTTTCTTAGCGAATGTATTTAGTATTTTAGCGAAACACAAAATCTCCGTGGACACCATCACAACTTCCGAAGTGAGCATCGCTTTAACTCTGGATAAAACCGGTTCTGCTTCATCCGGCGCGGAATTACTTTCTTCGGCGTTATTGGAAGAGTTACGCGAATATTGCACGGTTAAAGTGGATACGGGCTTATCTCTGGTGGCACTTATCGGCAATGACTTACACATCGCAACAGGTGTAGCAAAACGCATTTTTGATACGCTCGAGCCTTACAATGTACGTATGATCAGCTACGGCGCAAGCACTAATAATCTTTGTATGTTAGTTCAAAGCGAGCATGCCGATGAAACAGTTCGTTCGTTACACAGATCATTATTTGAGTAATTTCCTTTAAAACCATAAAAGTACGGTGAAACATAGCCGTACTTTTTTCTTTTATCTCATTGAGATCAAAGCCGAAAAAGAGTAAAGTACTCGGCTGTTCATTCAAACTAATTAACCTAATTTTAAGGCGGAAATTATGGGAAAAAGTGTTGTTATCTTAGGCGCTCAATGGGGCGATGAAGGTAAAGGCAAAATCGTCGATCTACTGACGGATCGCGTAAAATATGTAGTACGTTACCAAGGCGGCCATAACGCCGGACATACCCTTATCATCAATGGCGAAAAAACCGTTCTACGTTTAATTCCGTCCGGTATGTTACACCCAAATGTCACCTGCTTAATTGGTAACGGCGTGGTACTTTCGCCCGAAGCCTTACTAAAAGAAATCGGTGAACTTGAAAGTCGCGGCATTAACGTGCGCGATCGTTTATTGATTTCCGAAGCTTGTCCGTTAATCTTGCCTTACCACGTGGCGATGGATCACGCGCGCGAGACCGCATTGGGTAAAAAAGCCATCGGTACCACCGGTCGCGGTATCGGCCCGGCTTATGAAGATAAAGTGGCGCGTCGCGGTTTACGCGTAGGCGATTTATTCGATAAAGCGTTCTTTGCCGAAAAACTTAAAAACATCCTTGAATACTATAATTTCCAATTAGTAAATTATTACAAAGCAGAACCGGTGGATTATCAAAAAACCTTAGATGATGTTATGGCAATTGCTGATGTTATCACCGGTATGGTCGCCGACATCACAACTCTCCTTGATACCGCACGAAAAAACAGTGACAACATTTTATTTGAGGGCGCACAAGGCACCATGTTGGACATCGACCATGGTACTTACCCATATGTAACCAGTTCCAACACCACCGCCGGCGGCGTGGCGACAGGTTCCGGCTTCGGCCCACGGAATTTGGATTATGTATTGGGAATCATCAAAGCTTATTGTACCCGCGTAGGCGGTGGCCCATTCACAACCGAATTATTTGATGAAACGGGTGCGGAAATCGCCCGTAAAGGCAATGAATTCGGTGCGGTAACCGGTCGTCCGCGCCGTTGCGGTTGGTTTGACGCCGTGGCAATTCGTCGTGCCATTCAACTAAACTCCATTTCCGGTTTTTGCATGACCAAATTAGACGTGCTAGACGGCTTTGAGGAAGTGAAAATCTGTGTCGCCTACAAGATGCCAAACGGCGAAATCCTAGAATACGCACCATTAGCAGCGAAAGACTGGGAGGGCGTAGAACCGATTTATGAAACCTTACCGGGCTGGAAAGAAAACACCTTCCGCGTAACTGATGTAAGCAAACTGCCACAAAACTGCATTAACTACATCAAACGTATCGAAGAAATTACCGGAGTGCCCGTCGATATTCTTTCAACCGGTCCGGACCGTGTAGAAACAATGATTCTACGCGATCCGTTCGCTGCATAATTTTCCTTCTGTTTTTGACCGCACCTAAAGTGCGGTCTTTTTTTAGATAGTTTTCACAACTATGAATGAACAAGACATCCTCGACTATCTCGAATCTCATCCCGATTTTTTTAGCCGCCACGCTGCCTCGCTTAACAAACTTAAATCATGCCACACGCACACCGGCACGATTTCCTTGGCGGAAGCGCAACTGAAACAACAACGCAAACAGATTAGCACTCTTACTGCTCAGTTAGAAAAACTCCACCAACTCGCCATACAAGAAGCTGATATATTCTTCGCCTTAATACCGTTACAAAAAAAATTATTTCAAGCACCGGATTTTCAATCAGCACAAAAGAAATTAGAGCAATGGGCGAAATCTTATGAATTAGATGGTGCGAAAATGCTGCTTTTTACTGACAGCTGGAAAAAACGGGAAAATGTACCTGAGCAAGGCTGGATTGATCGCAATGCGTTTGAAATCATTCGTTTGGAACGCTTAGGCTTGCGCCAGTTTTATTTGGGCGATTTAAGCAATAAAGAAAAAGCACTGATGTTTTTGCCGGAAGAATTGCCGATTGGCTCCATCGCTTGTTGTTTACTTGGCACAAAAAATGCGCATAAACCGACCGCGCTTTTACTGTTCCGTTCGCGCGATACACAGCGTTTTCACAACGGACAGGATGTGTTGTTTCTCAAACATTTGGCAGATATTGTGGAAATTCATTTAACCCGCTGGCTACAAGAAAAATAGCACCGCATTGGAAGCGGCTCCAATGCGGTGTTATTTTAAGTGTTCAAATTAAGGCTTTCCTTAATTTCCCCAGACTTCTTCTGCAATACCACGGATAAATTCAAGTTTTTTCCATTGCTGCGCTTCCGTTAAAATATTGCCTTCCTCAGTAGAAGCAAAACCGCATTGCGGACTTAAACAAAGCTGGTTGATATCCACATACTGCGTTGCCTCTTTAATTCGCGCGATGATTTCGTCGCGATTTTCCAGCTCGCCGGATTTTGATGTAATCAAACCGAGCACTACTTGTTGATTTTTAATAAACCGTAACGGTTTGAAATCACCGGCGCGATCGCTATCGTATTCCAAAAAGAAGCCGTCGACATTGCAACCACCGAACAATGTTTCAGCCACCGGCTCATAACCGCCCGCCGAGAACCAGGTCGAACGGAAATTGCCACGGCAAATATGCATAGTAATCGCCATATTCGCAGGTTTTTCCGCTACGATTTTATTGATCATATAAACATAATCTTGCGCAATTTGAGCGAGATCCAAACCGCGCTCGGTATAAGCTTTGCGTTTATCTTCCGCACAAAATTCGCCCCAACTGGTATCGTCCAACTGCAAGTTACGACAACCTAAGGCATAGAAAATCTTCATTGCTTTGATATAAGCCGCGGCAATATCATCTAACAATAGTTGATTATTGTTTTCGTAACGTTCAATCGGTTGATAATCCGTTTCGCGCACAGTACAAATTAAGTGCAACATGGATGGCGAAGGAATCGTCAATTTTACTTCCGTTCCGGCGGCAATTTTTTGTAGCGAGCGATAATGTTCTACAAACGGATGATTTTCCGAAAAGTCGACTTTATCGACGATTTTCAAGGTTTTCGGACGCACACTGTGATGTTTAAATTGTACCGAGAATTTGTCCGCATCCACTTCGTTCACACCGTCTAATGCGGCTAAGAAATCCAAGTGCCAAAAAGTACGACGAAATTCACCGTCAGTGACCGCCGACAAACCGACTGCTTTTTGATGCGCCACTAATTTTTCAATCTCCGCATCTTCTGTTCGAGTTAAATCCGCGCAAGAAATTTCACCGCAACCACATTGCTGACGCGCCAGTTTTAAGTTTTCCGGGCGTAAAAAACTGCCGACAATATCAAAACGATAAGGTGCGCGGTTACGAAGTTTGGCTTGAGGGAAAAGTTTACTCATTGTGCTTTCCTATTGTTCTTTGTTTAAATTGCGGAAGAGTCTATCAAAAATCCCTAACTGAAAAAAGATTTAGACGTCTAGACGGATGTGAATTTTATTTGATATGTTTATGAAAAGAATTGATAAATAACGAAGTTTAAATCGTTTAAATTTGCTCCATTTAAAAAATAAATTGTAAAATTTTTGTGATCAAGCTCTCATTACTGGAAATTGACTTTCCGAGTAAAAATCAAATCGCATATAATTCGGCGGTTATGTGTTTAAAAGAAAAAAGAGGAACATGATGAAAACATTAAGCGAATTTATCGTTGAACGCCAAGCGGAATACCCAAATGCCAAAGGGGAATTAAGTGGCATTTTATCATCGATTCGTTTACTCGCGAAAATTATCCACCGCGATATTAACAAAGCGGGTTTAACCAATATTTTGGGGCAATCCGGCGTGGAAAACGTGCAAGGCGAAAGTCAGATGAAACTGGATTTGTTCGCCCATAACACCATGAAAGCGGCATTAATGGCGCGTGAAGAAGTAGCAGGCTTTGCTTCAGAAGAAGAAGAAAGTTTCATTGCATTTGATACCGAACACGGTCGTAATGCCAAATATGTGATTTTAACTGATCCGCTTGATGGCTCGTCCAATATTGATGTGAACGTTTCGGTAGGTACAATTTTCTCCATTTATCGCCGCATTTCCCCAATCGGCACACCGGTAACGTTGGAAGATTTCCTCCAGCCAGGTAATAAACAAGTGGCAGCCGGCTACATTGTTTACGGTTCTTCCACGATGTTAGTTTACACCACCGGCCATGGTGTAAACGGTTTTACTTACGATCCGTCTATCGGCACTTTCTGCCTTTCGCATGAAAATATGCAAATGCCAAAAAATGGTCGAATTTATTCCATTAACGAAGGGCAATATCTTAAATTCCCGCAAGGCGTAAAAAAATACATTAAATACTGCCAAGAAGAGGACAAAGCAACCAATCGCCCTTATGCTTCGCGCTACATCGGTTCTTTAGTTGCCGACTTCCATCGTAATTTATTAAAAGGTGGTATCTATATTTATCCAAGCGCAACGACTTACCCAAAAGGTAAATTACGTTTGCTTTATGAAGGTAATCCAATGGCGTTCTTAGCGGAACAAGCCGGCGGTTTGGCGACGGACGGCTATCGCCGTATTTTAGACATTCAACCGAAAGAATTACACGAACGTGTGCCGTTATTCATCGGTTCAAAAGAAATGGTCGAAAAAGCACAAGAAATGATGGAAGAATTTAAAGAATAATAAAACTAAGGCGCTGTAAAAAGCGCCTTTTTAATGTTCGTTGCTTACCAGAAGGGCTTCGGCCAAGAGATACATTTGGATCTCAAAACAGCACCGCATTGGAGCCGCTTCCAATGCGGTGCTGTTTTGAGTAGAGAGCAGCAAGACGCAATAAATGCTTAGTAAACATTGTTTCGTAGTTATTTTAAGAAAGGATTGTTCGTCTTTTCATGTTCGATCGTCGTATAAGGTCCGTGACCAGCGATGATGATCATATCGCCGTTAAGTTTGAATAATTTTTCACGAATCGTGCTAATCAACTGAGTATAATTGCCGCCCGGCAAATCCGTACGCCCAATACTGCCTTGAAAAAGGACATCGCCGGTAAACGCTGCCTTTTTCTGTTTTTCGATGAAACCAATATGTCCCGGCGTATGTCCGGGCAAATGCAAAATCTCAAATATGCCGCCACCGGCATGAATTGTTTCACCTTCATGCAGCCAACGATCAGGTAAAAAAGCGTGAATCGTTGGCATACCGAAACGTTGCGATTGTTCAGGTAAACTGTCAAATAAGAAACGATCTTCTTCTTGTGGACCCCAAATTTCCACGCTGAAATGTTGCTTCACTTGCTCGGCCGCCCCCACATGATCAAGATGAGCGTGAGTTAATAAAATCGCTTCTAAATTTAAACCCAGTTCTTCAATTCGCCCAATCAGTTTTTCCGCTTCACCGCCTGGATCAATAATTGCGGCATTTTTTTCATCATCCCAAATCAAAGAGCAATTTTGTTGAAATGCGGTAACAGGGATAATTTCAATATTCATTTTATTTTCCTCATAAACAAAAACCGCACCGAAGTGCGGTCAATTTGCAAAATGTTACACACCCTGCCAAGTTCGTACCGGGCCGGTATCGACGTGAATAAAATTACTGCGCGGATAAAAGCCCACGCCACCATTGTTTAAACCTTCCGCAGTGTGTTTAATCTTAGCAAGCGGCGTACCATCAATGCGAAAATCAATGGCCTGACCTTTTACGTGAAAACTATTACTTGCTACGCCGCGACTTTGACGATGACGCATGGCATTTGTCGCCGCCGAGCGGTAGCCGCAGATAATTTGAATTTCCGCCGTTTGTAAGCCGAGGTTGCTTTGAATACGGTAAAATTTCATAAATAAATTTGGATCCATCCGATGCACTTGATTCGTACGCTTATCGCGCATAAAGTAATCTAATTTTTTCAGCATTGAAGCATTAAAACCGCTGCTTAATGAAAATACACCGCTTAAGCGTTCGCCGGTATTAAGATTGCGAAATGCCAAAATGCGAGGCTTCGGCGTAGAAACCATGGCTAACACGCTATTCGGCAACATGCCGGCGCTCAATACGATGCCGCCAAGAGACAACCACTTACGACGACTTTGATTTATCTTATTCATTTTTATTCTCGCTTATTTTACTGTTCATTTTTGAAATAACGTCACAATATTTATCAATACGATGATAATTACAAGTATTTTTTCACCGTATCCCAATTGATATCGTTCGCATCCGTGAAGTTATCGTATTTATAGATATCCGGTAACACATTCGTCTGCCCGTTATCCACCCAGGCCGTCACGTAATATAAAAACACCGGATTATCGGAACGAATAGCTGCAGAGGCGGTTTTCTTACTTTCTAACACGTTTTTCTTACGTTCATCCGACCAGCCGGCTTCTTTTAATAAAATATCGGCAAGTTGAGCCGACTTTTCCACACGTACACAACCGGAACTTAACGCCCGATCCTTACGAGAAAAAAGATTGTGATTCGGTGTATCATGTAAATAAATAGCATCGGAACTCGGCATATTAAATTTATAATTACCTAACGCACTATCCCCCGCCGCTTGACGAATGCGATATGGAAAATTTTTCCCAATCGTATTCCAGTCAATAGAATAAGGATCAATCACGTTACCTTTACTGTCTAAAATGCTGTAGTTATGCGAGGCCGCATAACCCGGATCATTTCTTAACTTCGGTACAATGTCTTCGTTAACCAAACGTGTCGGTGCATTCCAAGGCGGATTTACCACGACGTTACTTAATTTACTGGACATAACGGGCGTTCGACGTCCATTTTTACCGACAATAACGCGAGATTCCAATACTAAGTGTCCGTCACGATAATATTGCAACTGATAGCTTGGAATATTCACAAAAATCCCATTATAAAAATCCGGAATCACACGTAAACGTTGCGCATTAATCGCTAATTTTTTACCTATCGGCGTTAAGCCTGATGTGGAAATCATTGAAGGCAATGCATCGAGAGTTTGTCGATATAGCGAATTATGCGTAGATAAACGCTCTAGATAGACGACGAGCTCTTCATTTAGCACCGCATTGAACCATTGCTGAAGCTGTTCCTCGCTTGGCGCTTGCGGCTTATAAACGCCTGCGCCGTATAGCCAGCGCTGTGCTTGCTGATTTAGATTGCTACTGTAGTATAAATAATCCAAGAACGCATCGGTTAACAATACATCATAAGTCAACCCACCGATTTGCTCCGCTTGGCTTAAATTCTCTAAAGATTGTGCGGAACCTTTAGAAATACCACTTGCAACCATTGCGGCATATTCGCGGAGAAATTGTTTTTCCGCTGCTTTATCGTGCCAAAACAAGTTGTATTTATTATCGGCATAAATTTTGGCTAACAGCGATTTAAATTGCAGATTTTGTTCGCCAATTTCATGAGTGAGTGACATTTCCAATAATGCTTGTTTCTCTGCCATTAAACGAGCTTGCTCTCGTTCAATTTTCTCACGTTCTTGCGGCGAAAGTTTTGCCATATCAATTTGCGTTGGAACCGAAAATGTCATATTTTTCGACCAATCCGCCAATGCACAGCCTGAAGTTATCATCGACAGCGATAACACCAATGAGTTTAATTTCATCGTACCTTTTAACATAAACATTCCTTCGAAGCGCGATAAAATAAAATAACCGCCCTTTTAAAAGCGCGGTCAAAATTTATTATTTCTTAGCTTCCGCTTTGCTCAGGTCTTGTTGAACTTGAGTATCCGCTTTTTGTGTTTTTCCGCTTAATTTCACCAAGTCCGCCGCCATCTTTTCCGCTTCTTTTAAATAAAAATCCGGTGCTTCGTAATCTTTCGGCAACGCATCAATATTTTTTAACGGTTTCTTACCTTCACGTTTAAAACGATCATTAATATCTTTTAGGCGTCTCGCCTCGTCTTGATCATTTTCCGCTTTGCGCTCTTGATAATTCAACGACATAAACTTGCGATCACGCCGTTCATCGCGGATTTTTAATTCTTCACCTAACGCAATAAATTCCGGATCTTTTGCCATGCGAGCTTGATGATTTTTATTGAGCTCGGATACATATTGACGCGCATTACCGATTTCGAAATAAGTTGCCGCTGGAATTTTATCCCAAGGCAACGCATTATCTTCTTTTTCTTCTCCATTTTCTTTTGCATCAATAATAGCCGGGAAATTAATATCTGCAGCGACGCCTTTTAACTGCGTCGAACCACCGTTAATACGGTAGAATTTTTGTATAGTGTACTGCAATACTCCCAATGGAGTTTGATCCAAATCGTACACAAAATTCAAGGAACGACTTTGTTGCACGGTTCCCTTACCAAAGGTGTTCTGCCCAACAATGATTGCGCGATTATAATCTTGCATGGCTGCCGCAAAAATTTCTGACGCCGATGCGCTGAAACGGTTAATCATAACGAGTAATGGCCCTTTATATTGTTCTGTGCGGTCATCGTCTTCGTGTACGCGAATACGTTGATAAGCGTCGCGCACTTGAACTACAGGACCATCAGTAATAAATAAACCACTCAATGCTACAGCCTCGGTCAATGCTCCGCCGCCATTTTCACGTAAATCAATAATTAAGGCATTAATATGTTTTTTCTCCGCTTGCACCAACAATTTTTTTACGTCATCCGTCAAACCGATATAAAAACTTGGAATTTTAATCACGCCGATATTTTCGCTATCTACTTTTTCGATGGTCAGTTTTGCTGCTTGATCTTCAATGCGAACTTTATCGCGCACTAAAGTTACGATACGTGATTTTCCACCCTTCGCCGGCTCAATCTCTAAACGCACTTTAGTACCTTTCTTGCCTTTGATTTTGTCAACAATATCTTCCAAACGCCAGCCTATCACGTCTTCGATTTCGCCTTTCTCCTGTCCCACACCGATAATTTTATCACCGGCTTGCAGTTTTTTACTACGCTCGGCCGGCGCACCCGGCACAAGAGATTTGATGCTAGTTTCATCGTCTTCTGATTGCAATGTCGCACCAATACCTTCTAAAGAAAGGTTCATACTTTCGTTAAAACTTTTAGCGGTACGTGGCGCCAGATAACTGGTATGCGGATCAATTTCACGGGCAAACGCATTCAGATAAGCTTGAACGATATCATCCGCTTTAGTTTGGGTTAAACGACGAATAGCTAGGTTATAACGTTTAATCAGTTTCTCTTTAATCTCAGGCCATTTTTTATCTTTCAACTTCAAATTAATAACATCGTTTTTTACGCGTTCTTGCCAAAGACGGTCCGCTTCTTCCTCAGTTTTTGGGAACGCAGCTTTAGTTTTTGGGAACGCAGCTTTTTCGCGATCAATTTCAATTTGATCTTTACCGTTTAAATTCGGCTCTTTGTCTAATAAAGAAAGCGCATAAACATAACGCTCATAACGACGCTTCATCATTAAATCATACATTGTAAAGGCGGCGGAAAGATCGCCTTCATTTAATTGATCATCTAGTTTTGCACCGAATTTCTGACGAAGCTCATCAACATCGGATTGTAAAAACGTATTACGGCTATAATCTAAGCTATTAATATAACGATCAAAAATCTTTTCGGAAAAAGCATCGTCTAGTTGAAATTTACGATAGTGGGACTGCGTTAAGCGCGTCGTCGCTCGCTTAGTTGCCAATTTATGTTCTTCCGTTGCGGAAGGAATACCAATATCGCTTAACTTCAACTTCGGCGTAACAGCAAACGTCGTACCGGACTGAAAAAACAACATACTAAAAATTGCCGTTGCTAAAATACTTTTGGTTATTGTCAATTTCATTTAACCTTTCCCGATAAGAAAATATCAATACTATGCGAATAAACGATCTGCCGTTACATTCATTACTAAACCGTTTTCAAGTTGAATACGCGCCGAATCTTTCAACACTTCTACTACAGTTGCATTTTTCGCATATTCGCCCACTTTTACCCGCACTTTTGAACCTTCAGTAAGCTCGGCAAAGTCGACCGCATTCAACTCAACTTTGGGCTTACGTGGGGATTTCTGTTGATTCGCTTTACGCGCCGGACGTTTTTGTTGTGCTTTTTTAGCCGCAAGTTCTGCTTTACGTTTTTCGGCAAATTTCGCTTTAGCTTCCGCAAGTTGCTCCGCTGCATGCGTTGCATGTTCCGCTTCGATTACACCTGCCGCTTCGCCGTATAAATCCACGCGTACCGCGCCTTCACGACAACCATGTAAATAACGCCAATTCGACGTATATTGACGAAGCGCATGACGCAATTGAGTTTTGCTCACGCGCTCGTCATCTTGTAATGCTTTGGCCAAATCTTGGAATAAACCGATTTTTAACGGTTTGGCCTCGCCTTCTAAGATAAAGCAAAGAGGAAATTTTTCTGCTAAATAAGCAATAATTTCCTTATTGCTTGTCAATTTTTGAATATCTGATGACGTTTCTTTAAGTTGAACATCAAGTTGGGAATCTGTCATTTTTTGTCCTAGGATTGAAAATAAAACCTGCATAGTGTATCGCACTTTGATAAGGCTTGACAATGCTTCAAGCGCCCTTGCCGACTAACTGAATTCGCTCACCATTCAATTCCAATAAACGTTCATTCATTTGAGCTTCACAAAAGGGGGGGAATCGCGCTAAAATGCGCGACTTTGCTGACCGAACTTTTAGAGATGATAACATATGACCCCTCCCGATTTTACCCGAGCGCGCTATAAAATTGCCCGTTGTGGCGAATGCGATGCGGTCGTCTCTGTTGTTTTCCCTTTGCCGCCGGATAAACACGCCGAATGTCCGCGTTGCCATCATATTTTAACTACCACAAACCGCTGGTCACTACATCGTTGCGCAATGATTGCGCTCTCTATTTTAATCCTAATGCCCTTTGCATTAGGATTTCCTTTACTAAGTATCGATTTACTCGGCACAAAAATTGATGCTTCCGTCTGGAAAGGTATTTGGCAAATCGCGACCGCCGGCTACACTTATACCGGCTTTTTAATTTTTATTTGCGCGGTATTGATGCCTACCTCTTTCGCAATTTTGGTATTGATGCTGTGGTTTTCCAAATTGCTTGGGATCCGTCCGCGCAATGTATTGCTCTTTTTAAGCTACATTAAACCTTGGGTAATGTTTGACGTCTATCTTGTCGCCTTGGGCGTATCCATGTTCAAAGTACGCGAATATGCGACACTGGAGATTAATATTTACTTAATCGCCTTCGTTTTTACCGCACTTTTAACTACGCTACTTTTTATTAAACTGAATTTAAATGAATTGTGGAACGATTTTTATCCCGAAAAACAACAAATTAACACTAATGATAAAGTTCGGTTTTGTACCGCATGCAACTACACTTTTGCGGAACAAAAAACTAAACACGAACACGGACATTCAATTTGCCCGCGCTGCGTTTCATACCTTGATACATCGGATGCCATTAAACTTCAACGTACTTGGGCAGCCTTAATCGCCGGCATTATAATGCTTTTCCCGGCAAATTTATTACCGATTTCCGGCGTATATTTAACCGGTACGTTATCTGAAGATACGCTCATCTCAGGCGTCATTTCCTTTATTGAAATGAAAAGCTATTTTGTCGCCTTTGTCGTATTCTTCGCCAGTATTTTCGTACCGATTAGTAAAATTTTCATCATGCTGTATTTGCTTGCCAGCGTGCATTTTAAATGGCGACATTCGATAAAATGGCAAATGAGTTTATTGCATATCGTGCATTTTGTCGGACGTTGGTCAATGCTTGACTTATTTGTGCTTGCACTGATGATGTCGTTAGTCACCCGTGGACAAATTATTAACTTTACCGTCGGCCCCGCTGCCTTTTATTTCGGCGCTGCCGTATTCCTTACTATGATCTCAACAGCTCAATTTGATAGCAGACTTATTTGGAAAATTTATGACCGGAAAACAACAACCGAATAATGAACATTCGATCAAACATGCCCCAAGCATTGACTCGCAACACAACCGCATTCAAAGTATTTTGCGTAAAAATCGCAAGGTTTCGCCATTTTGGCTGTTGCCTTTTATTGCCCTCTGTATCGGCGCGATTTTGTTTTTTCAAATTGTGAAAGAACAAGGTAAAAGTATCAAAATTACGTTTAGTAACGGTTCCGGCTTAGTAGCGGATAAAACGCCGATTCGCTATCAAGGCTTGCAAATCGGCGTGGTGAAAAAAGTAAACTTCACTGACAATATGCAAAAAGTAGAAGTCGTCGCGAATATTTATCCTGAAGCCACCGACGTATTGCGCCAAAACACAAGATTTTGGGTAGTCGAACCAAGTGTTTCCCTCGCGGGCATTTCCGGCCTTGATTCGTTAGTTTCAGGTAATTACATCACGCTACAACCGGGCGACGGCAACAGCGCCGATGAATTTATTGCGCAAGAAAAAGGTCCTATTACCCAAGTCTCACCGGGTGATTTACTGATTCATTTAACATCCGACGATTTAGGCTCCATCTCTCTCGGCGCTTCCGTGTACTTTAAAAAACTGCCGGTGGGAAAAATTTACGATTATCGTTTTAATGAAAATAATAAGGTGGAAATCGACGTCGTCATCGACAAAGAATACGCTCGCTTTGTAAAAAAAGATTCGCGCTTTTGGAATATCAGCGGTGTGAACGCCAGCATCACGCAGGCGGGTTTAAACTTTAATATGGAAAGCGTAAATGCCATCGTACAAGGTGCAGTTTCTTTCGACTCACCAACCGATAGCCCCAATGCGGTGGAGAATGACTACTACACCCTTTATGCCAATCTGCAAGCGGCAAAACGCGGTATTGAAGTGGACGTGAATATTCCGACCGTTGCCGGTTTAGAAGCGGGACGTAGCGATGTCTATTATCAAGAACACAAAATCGGCGTGCTTTCTGCGCTAAGTACTGTTGAAAACAATGAAAAAATTCTAAAAGGTAGATTATTGATTGATCCCAACCAAGCCAGTTTATTAAAAACCGGTTCACATATTGTATTACGTAATAAAAAACCGAATTTAGCTGATTTGACCGAGCCGCAACGCTTTTTCCGTGGCGACTATTTTGAAATTATCCCCGGCGACGGCGAAGAAAATTTGCAATTTGATGTAATTAAAGAAAATGAATTACTGCTGAAAGCACCAAATACCCTCGTAATTAAGCTCACCGCACCGGAAAGCTACGGAATCGCCGAAGGACAAAATGTGTATTACAACAATATTCCTATCGGTGAAATTGTAAAACAAAATATTGATGTCAATGGCGTAGAATACGAAATCGCCATTGCCGCCGCCTATCGCAATTTAATCAATCCAAATACACTGTTTATCGCCGCATCGAATTTCGACGTAAACTTTGGCATCGACGGCATTCGCTTTAATGCGGCGAATCCGGAAAAATGGCTGCAAGGCGGCATTCGCATTATCGCTAAAAAAGGGCTGGGCGATGCACTAAAAACCTATCCGCTTTATAAAGACGCCCAAAATGCGGAATCTGGCATTACAGGGAATTTAGTTGAACCTAGCATCACCTTGAAAACCTCAAACTTACCAAGTATCAGCAAAGACTCTTTAGTACTTTATCGTCAATATGAAGTGGGTAAAATCATTAATATCACACCACAAACCGACCACTTTGATGTGGATGTCTATATTTATCCACGCTACAAACATTTACTCACGGATAAAAGCTTGTTCTGGATAGAAAGCGCCGCACAAATCGACATTACGCCCAAAGGCATCAGCATTCAGTCGACACCGATTGCGCGTTCGTTAAAAGGGGCGATTAGCTTTGATAACTCCGGTTCAGGCCAAAATAAAACCCTTTATCCGAACGAATTGCGCGCCAAATCGGCTGGACAAATTATCACTTTATTCGCCGATGATGCGACGAACTTAACCAAAGGCATGAGCTTGCGTTATTTAGGCTTATCCGTTGGAGAAATCGAAAGCGTAACACTGGATGCCAAATCGAAAAAAATTATAGCCAAAGCATTAGTTAATCCGAATTATATGAGCATGATTGCCAAAGAGGGCTCGCTATTTAAGATCATTTCGCCGCAAATTTCGGCAGGTGGAATCGAAAACTTGGATAGCCTGTTACAACCTTACATTGATGTGGAAATCGGCAATGGCAAAGCCAGCACTCGATTTGATTTAGCGCAAACAACCCCAAGCCGTAACAAATTCACTAACGGCGTGCCATTTATTTTGGAAACTAACGATGCCTTAAATTTAACCGAAGGCTCACCGGTGTTTTACCGCGGAATTGAAGTGGGTGCGGTGCTCAAATTAGCACTCAACACCCTTGGCGATCGGGTATTGATTCATATTGCAATTAGTCCGAAATACCGGCATTTAGTGCGTAAAAACTCCGAATTTTGGATTTCATCAGGCTATAACTTTAGTTTAGGCTGGAAGGGGGCCGAATTTAACACCGGCAGCGTACAGCAATTATTGAAAGGCGGTATTTCCTTCTCCACCCCATCAGGCACGACGGTTCAACAACAGGCTTCGGAAAATCAACGTTTCTTGCTACAAACCAAACGTCCAAACGAGGCTCCGACATGGAATTCGGGCGCCCTACCGGTGACCCCTTAAATTAGCACCGCATTGAGAACGCGACTACTCGCCGATGGTTGGCAACGAATATAGCCAGGAGTATAAAAACAAAAAACTCGCTCCATAATAAAAAAACTCATAATTTATTAAAATTAATCGTAATTATGTAGCAAATGCACAAAACCATTTAAATTAAGCATGAATTTGCATCAAACGACAGCACCGCATTGAAAGCGGCTCCAATGCGGTGCTATTTTGCAAGGGTAATTTTAGCGTTGTGCAACTGCTACATAATTTCGAAATTAATCTAAAAATAAACGGAGAAAATAAAATGAAAAAATGCATATCAACGTTTCAATCGCATTATTTCCAAAGCGGAAGCCGGTAAAGACTACGAAGTACTACCAATGCATTCAACGCAACAATGCGGCGTCCAATTGTTGGAATTAAATTAAATAAATACGCCTTCTTTCTGAATTTTTTGAAGTTGGAAAAAACCGCACTTTGATTATTACTCACGCTGGCGCGCGTCTCCAGACGCGTGCCTCTTAAATTAAAGGTACAAATTGATACTCTATGTTATTAGTCATATATAAACCTATAATTAATTTTTAATATTCAGCAATCAAATTCAAAACCCTCTTCTCCGACACCTGATACTTCGTCCCTAACTGCTGTGCAAACAAGCTCACGCGTAGCTCCTCAATCATATAGCGAATCTCCGCCACCTCATCCGAAATCGGTTTAGATTTCGGGAGCTTGGCAAGAAGCTGTTGGTAGGCTTGTTGCACTTGTTCCACGCGTAACATGGCGGCACGATCGCGATTGACATCTTGAGCGAGTTTATCCATGCGTTTATCGATGGCTTGCAGATAGCGGAGCAAATCCGGCAGGCGGGTGTAGCCGCTTTTTTGCACGAAGCCTTGATAAATCAAACCGGCAATTTGGCTTTTTATATCGGAAAGCGCAAATGCCATGGTGAAATCCATTTTGCCTTTTAAGCGTTGATTGATCTGATGTGTAAGTGTAAGGATCTGCTCGACTTTTTGCGCAATATCCACGGTAACTTCGTTAAGATTTTCCCGTACAAAATCCCGCAGCTTATCAAAGCCTTCTTCGTTCCACACAAAGCCGCCAAAATCCGCAATCAGTT
>NZ_DBHLAM010000007.1:0-5988 GCF_057314195.1 Rodentibacter sp.
TCGTATTTCTTTAGGTTTAAAACAATGCAAACCTAACCCATGGACTCAATTCGCCGAAATGTACAATAAGGGCGATAAAGTTGTCGGTAAAATCAAATCTATCACCGATTTTGGTATCTTCATCGGTTTGGATGGTGGTATTGATGGTTTGGTTCACTTATCTGACATTTCTTGGAATGTTCCAGGTGAGGAAGCAGTTCGTAACTACAAAAAAGGTGACGAAGTTTCTGCAGTAGTATTAGCCGTAGATGCAGTGAAAGAGCGTATTTCTTTAGGTATCAAACAACTTGAAGAAGATCCGTTCAACAATTTCGTAGCGATTAACAAAAAAGGCGCAGTAGTATCTGCAACTGTTGTTGAAGCTGATGCGAAAGGTGCCAAAGTTGAATTGGCTGGTGGCGCAGAGGGTTACATTCGCGCAGCTGATTTAACTAGCGAAGTTGTTTCCGGTGATGTTGTTGAAGCGAAATACACCGGTGTAGATCGTAAAGCTCGTATCGTTCATTTGTCTGTTCGCGCTAAAGATCAAGCAGAAGAAGCGGCTGCAATTGCAAATGTAAATAACAAGCAAGAAGATGTTGTTATTCCAAACGCAATGGCTGAAGCTTTTAAAGCGGCTAAAGGTGAATAATTTATTTATTCTAAGAGGGCTGGGGAAACCCAGCCTTATTTTTATAAATTTTATTGATAACTTATTCAAAATAATGAATTATCAATAAGATTTATCATAAAGCTTGTATATGAGTAGGTAAAAGAGGAGAAATGAGATGACAAAGTCAGAGCTTATCGAAAATTTATCCGCGAAACATCCTTCTTTAGCGATAAAGGAAATAGAAGGCACTGTAAAAGATATTCTAGAACTCATAGCACAATCATTAGAAGATGCTAATCGCGTGGAAATTCGAGGTTTTGGTAGTTTTTCTCTTCATTACCGTCAACCTCGTCTTGGAAGAAATCCGAAAACTGGTGATTCGGTAAAATTAGATGCAAAATGCATACCGCATTTTAAAGCGGGTAAAGTGTTAAAAGAACGAGTGGATGTATTCGCTTAAAACTCACAATAAATGAAATTACGACACTTAGGTGTCTTTTTTTCGTAATGATTTTAATGTAGTAAGACTATATTTCTTAAAGGGTTTCCATATGATCAAATATATTTTAGGTTTTATTATTATTTTGGCGATTGTACTTGTCGCAATTACTGTCGGCGCAAATAATGATCAAATTATTACGTTTAATTACATTGTCGCCCAAAGCCAATTTCAACTTTCAACATTGGTCGCAATTTTATTTGGATTAGGTTTGATTTTAGGTTGGTTTATTACGGGCTTTTTCTATTTGAAATTAAAAATTAAAAATATGGCATTAAGTCGGCAAATTAAACGTCAAACCTTACAGATTAACGAATTAACCACAACACGCGATAAGGCAAAGGCTGAATAATGCTTGAGTTACTCTTTCTGCTTTTGCCAATTGCCGCTGCATATGGCTGGTATATGGGGCAACGTAGCGCAAAAAGAGATCAGGAAGATATTAGTAACAAACTTTCCCGTGACTATGTCACGGGTGTTAATTTTTTACTATCCAATCAAACCGATAAAGCCGTAGATTTGTTTTTGCATATGTTACAGAAACAAGAAAACGAAAATGAAATCGAAAGCCGTTCTCAGTTTGAAGCCGAATTAACGCTTGGTAATTTATTCCGTTCACGCGGCGAGGTTGATCGCGCATTGCGTATTCATCAGGCGTTAGATCGCAGTCCTAATTATACATTCGAACAAAAACTTCTTGCTAAACAACAGCTTGCTCGTGATTTTATGACGATAGGTTTTTTGGATCGCGCGGAAAATCTCTATATTTTATTAGTGGATGAACCTGAATTTGCTGAAAATGCTCTACAGCAGCTTTTAGTTATTTACCAAAAAACTAAAGAATGGAAAAAAGCCGTTAATATCGCAGAAAAGCTTGCGAAAATTTATCCGCAAGAAAACAATATTGAACTAGCGCAGTGTTATTGTGAATATGTTCAAAGTTTGAACAGTGAAAATACCATCGAAAAGCGTCAAATTTTACAAAAAGCTTTGTTGGTTTCTTCTCGTTGCGTAAGGGCTTCAATATTGCTTGCTGAGTTAGATATGGAGGAAGAAAATTATCCTCAAGCGATTAAAAACTTAGAAGAAGTGCTTCGACAAAATCCGGATTATATTGGCGAAGTTCTTTCAAGTTTAAAGCTTTGCTATAAAAAATTAGATCAACTGGATAATTTTGAATTATTTTTAATTCGCGCTGAACAACAAGTTAAAAATGATGAAGTAGATTTAGCATTGGCAAAATTACTCGAAGAAAAAGATGGCAAAGCCGCGGCGCAGACGAAGCTTTATCAACAGCTGAGCAAAAAACCAAGTACCTTAATTTTCCATCGTTTTATTCAATATCAAATTGACGATGCGGAAGAGGGGCGCGGAAAAGACAGTTTAATTTTACTTCACAAAATGGTAGGCGAACGTATTAAACAAAGTGCCGCTTATCGTTGTTCCAATTGCGGGTATCAAATTCATAAATTACTTTGGAATTGCCCGTCATGTCGTCATTGGGAAACTATCAAACCTTTATCCGCACAAGAGCATAATTAAAAAATACACAGAGAGGTAAAATTATGACCAGTAAAGTTATTGTCGCCCTGGATTATGAAACGGAAGCCGAAGCGCTTGTATTAGTTGATCAAATCGATCCTGACTTATGTCGCTTAAAGGTCGGTAAAGAAATGTTTACAACGCTGGGTAGCAGCTTTGTGAAACAATTGCACGATCGCAATTTCGATGTTTTTCTTGATTTAAAATTTCATGATATCCCGAACACTGTAGCGCGAGCAGTGCGTTCAGCTGCCGATTTAGGCGTATGGATGGTGGATGTACACGCTAGCGGTGGCTTGAAAATGATGGAAGAAGCAAAAAAAATCCTTGAGCCTTATGGTGAAGACGCGCCGCTTTTAATCGCCGTTACCGTTTTAACCAGTATGGAGGATTTAGATTTACTTCAAATCGGCATTAATGCCTCGCCGATGGAACAAGTATTGCGTTTAGCGCATTTGACTCAACGAGCAGGATTAGACGGCGTAGTTTGTTCTCCGCAAGAGGTGGAAATTTTACGCAATAGTTGCGGAAAGGATTTTAAATTAATTACCCCTGGAATACGTCCAATCGGTAGCGATTTCGGTGATCAGCGCCGAGTAATGACACCGGCTGCTGCATTACGTTCCGGTTCGGATTATTTGGTAATCGGTCGTCCGATAACTCAAGCGGATAATCCAGCCGATGTGCTTCGTGCTATCAACGCCTCAATTGCATAATCATAATGAGTGATTCAGTTTTAGTTTATTCCACTGAAAGTGGACGTATTAAACAAGAAAAAGCGATATCGACATGTTCGAAAGGCGACGGTATTGTGCGTATTCAAAAGCAAACCAGCGGTAGGAAAGGTGCTGGCGTGTCGTTAATCAGCGGCTTGGATTTAAGTGATGATGAATTAAAAAAACTCGCCACAGAATTAAAAAAATGCTGCGGTTGTGGCGGTTCGCTGAAAGGTGGCAATATTGAAATCCAAGGCGATAAACGCGATTTATTAAAGCAACTGTTAGAACAAAAAGGCTTCAAGGTGAAACTCGCCGGCGGCTAAAAATAAATGGATTGGCATTGACCAATCCATTTTCCTTTCTATCTGCATTAAAAATGCGGTCTATTTTCAAAAATTTTAATGAGGTAATTGTGGCACTTATTAGTTTAACCAACGGATATCTTTCTTTCAGCGATGCGCCTTTGTTAGATCGCGCAGAGTTACATATAGAACCTAACGAACGTGTTTGTTTGGTCGGTCGCAATGGTGTAGGCAAATCCACATTACTCAAAATTATTGCCGGTGATGTCACCATGGACGACGGCAAGGTGCAATATGAAAAAGACTTGGTGGTTTCCCGTTTAGAACAGGATCCGCCACGTCATGCTGAAGGCAATGTTTTTGATTATGTGGCCGAAGGGATTGGACATTTGGCCGATTTGTTGAAGGAATATCATCATATTTCTGTGCAATTGGAGCAACATTACAGCGAACAGACCTTAAATCAGCTGTCTCAAATCCAAGCTAAACTGGAACATGCCAATGGATGGCGATTTGAAAATAAAATCAATGAAGTATTACAAAAATTAGAATTAAACCCAAAGACTAAACTCGCCGATTTATCCGGCGGTTGGTTGCGTAAAGCTGCTTTGGCGCGTGCGTTGGTGTGTAATCCTGATGTATTGTTGTTAGATGAACCAACGAACCATTTAGATGTGAATGCTATCGAATGGTTAGAAAATTTCCTGTTAGAATTTAGTGGCAGCATTGTATTTATTTCCCACGACCGTTCTTTTATCCGCAAAATGGCGACCCGCATTGTAGATTTAGATCGCGGTAAATTGGTTTCTTACCCCGGCAACTATGATTTATACCTTACTACCAAAGAAGAAAATTTGCGGGTGGAAGCATTACAAAATGAATTATTCGATAAACGCTTGGCGCAGGAAGAAGTCTGGATTCGCCAAGGCATCAAAGCCCGCCGTACCCGTAATGAAGGGCGTGTGCGCGCGTTAAAAGCCATGCGTGAAGAACGTCGCCAACGCCGCGAGGTGCTCGGCACGGCAAAATTGCAGTTAGATACGTCCAGCCGCTCCGGTAAAATCGTGTTTGAAATGGAAGACGTCAGCTACAACATCAATGGCAAACCGCTTCTTAAAAATTTCAGTACTACCATTTTACGTGGCGATAAAATCGCCTTAGTTGGTCCGAATGGTTGCGGTAAAACCACTTTTATCAAATTGTTGCTCGGTGAAATTCAGCCGACAAGTGGTTCCATTCGTTGCGGTACGAAATTAGACATTGCTTATTTTGATCAATACCGCGCAGATCTTGATCCGGAAAAAACCGTTATGGATAACGTCGCTGATGGCAAACAAGACGTGGAAGTCAACGGCATCAAACGCCATGTGTTGGGCTATTTACAGGATTTCTTGTTCCCACCGAAACGCGCCATGACGCCGGTCAAAGCCCTCTCCGGCGGCGAACGAAACCGCCTGTTATTGGCAAAACTCTTGTTAAAACCGAATAATTTATTGATTCTCGATGAACCGACTAACGATTTGGACGTGGAAACCTTGGAATTGCTAGAAGAAATCCTGACTGATTACCAAGGCACGTTGCTTATCGTCAGCCACGATCGTCAGTTTATTGATAATACCGCCACGGAATGCTACATCTTTGAAGGCGACGGCGTGCTGAACAAATACGTCGGCGGCTTTTTCGATGCAAAACAACAGCAGGCCAATTATTTTCTCGCTAAATCGACATTGGAAGTGCCGAAGAGCACCGCATTGAAAGCTAAAGAGAACTCCTCAAAGAGCACCGCATTGAACGCTAAAGAGAACTCCTCAAAGAGCACCGCATTGAAACCCAAGAGTGTCAAGCTTTCTTATAAAGAGCAGCGTGAGCTGGAACAATTGCCGCAATTATTGGAAGAATTAGAGAAAAAACTCACTTCTCTGCAAGCCGAAGTTGGCGAACCCGATTTTTTTCAGCAATCCCATGACGTGACAAATGCGAAGCTAAAAGAACTGGCGGATACCGAGGCTGAGCTGGAAACCGCTTTTTTACGATGGGAAGAATTGGAAGAGAAAAAGACTCAAGCTGAAGCAAAATAGTAGATATAAAAAAGAAACCGAGCTAAATAGCTCGGTTTTTTGTTACGCGTGATTGCCACTTATGCTTATTTTTCAGCTGTTAAATCCTCGGCAATTTCCTCAGCTTGTTTAATCACATAACTGACGGCTTCTTCCTGATTATCAGGTGGATATTTGTAACGTTGCAAGGCACGTTTAACGAGAATACGCATTTTGGCGCGTACGCCTTCTTTGTATTGCCAGTCGATGGTGACGGATTTTCTGAGCGTGTCGGTGA
>NZ_DBHLAM010000008.1:0-8998 GCF_057314195.1 Rodentibacter sp.
CATAAATTTTAGACCTGGTTTGAAATCACTGGTAGTATATGTAGCCATATTAAATATCCTAAGAATAAGAAATAGAGATAATTTGAAAGGTGCGTATTCTAACTCAAGAACTCACGATTAGAGAAGAACAAAATTGGCTCGTCTTACTAAAAAATGCCATTTCCGATCCTCAATTGTTGCTAAAAACCTTAAATTTGTCGGAACAAGATTTTATTCAGTCCTTTGGCGCGCGTAAGTCGTTCGCCTTGCGCGTACCGCAACCTTTCATCGCGAAAATGGAAAAGGGCAATCCGCAGGATCCTCTTTTTTTACAAGTTATGTGCAGTGATTCGGAATTCATACAGGCGCAAGGTTTTAGCGCCGATCCACTGGAAGAACAAGGCTTCAATGCGGTGCCAAATATCATTCATAAATATCAAAATCGCCTCCTTTTTATGGTGAAAGGCGGTTGCGCGGTAAACTGCCGTTATTGTTTTCGACGCCACTTTCCCTACGATGAAAATCCCGGTAATAAAAAAACTTGGCGACAGGCTTTAGATTACATCGCCACCCATCCTGAAATTGAAGAAATCATTTTTTCCGGCGGCGATCCTTTGATGGCGAAAGATGCCGAACTGGTCTGGTTGGTCACGCACCTCGAAGCATTTCCACACTTACAGCGCTTACGTATTCACACCCGCTTGCCGGTGGTGATTCCGCAACGCATTACTGACGAACTTTGTCGCTTGTTAGTTGAAACGCGTTTACAAACCGTCTTGGTTACACACATTAATCATCCGAACGAAATTGACGCACTTTTTGCCGGAAGTATGCAAAAATTGCGCGCGGCGAGCGTGTCTTTGCTTAATCAATCGGTGTTGTTAAAAGACATTAACGACGACGCCTACATTCTCAAAACCTTAAGTGATAAATTGTTTCAAACGGGTATTTTACCTTATTACTTGCATTTGTTGGATCGCGTACAAGGCGCCGCGCATTTCTTAGTCGAAGATGAACGGGCTTTGGCGATTTATCAAAAATTACAGACGCTTACCAGCGGTTATCTGGTGCCGAAGCTGGTGCGAGAAATTGCCGGCGAGCCAAATAAAACTTTATACCCACAGTAAGATCCGATAAAATACCCGCAATTTTTTTACTGCACTTTTTCACTGTACTTTTTTCATTGTACTTTTGCTGCACTCGGCAACAAGAACGAAAATGTGCCGTCATTTATTAATCGAGGTAGTTCTGTAGATATGGCGAATAACAATCCGTTAAACGACAACAAATCCCAAAATGAATTGGATCTTGGTTTAGGCCAAGAGGATGCGGTTACACCGAGAAAACCGGTACAACCAAGTGAATCTTTGTTAGATAAAGCGAAAGGTTTAAAAGGTTTGTTCGGTCGTAAAGGACAGCCGGAAACCCAATTTCACGTGCGGCGCGAACCGACTTTCGGTGAAAGTGAATTGACAAAAGATATGGCGACGCCGACACAAACGATTCCGCAGCCGAAGGCGGAATATGCGGAAGAAAAAGTCGAATCCGGCGCCGAACAGGTCATTGATAATGCCAAAAACAACGAGGAAATCTCGCTTGAGGCGGACACTTCTAGCGCGCAGTCAAGCAAACAAACTTTAGCGGCAAGCGCTGTCGCTGCGGCCACCGCATTGAAACGTCCGGAAAAATGGAAATTATTGCAAATTTTGCCGGAAAGACATCGCCGCTTATTTGTTACGATTTTGGCATTGGTGATTTTGTTGATGGTGTTTTTCGCGTTAAAACCGAATTCTGATACGGTGGAATCTTTTGAATTGCAAAATAGCAACGAAATTCCGTTGCAATTTCAATCTTTAGATCAATCTCAGGCACCGGAAAACACCGTGTTAGACGGCCTTCCGTCGCAATCTGAAATCGCACCACAGACGGATCAGCAAGCGCAAACGGGAAGTGAAATGCCGGCCGAGACGCTTCAAAATATATTGAAACCTCAAGTTGCGCAAAGCAATGCGGTGCTCTCCGGTGAGCAAACCGGAACGCTTTCGCAAGCGCGCAAAACAGTGGCGGAGCCTCGTCATGAAACGATAAAACATGAAGCACTCAAACCGGCGATGCAGGAACGCAAAAATGTTGAAAAAAATACTGCAGAGCCGAAAACGGTAAAAGTCGAAAGCGCACCGAAAGTGCCTGTTCAAGAGGCGAAAATCGCGGCAAAAAATGATCATAAAGTTCAAATCGTTGAGGCAAAACCGGTCGGTAATTCGACTAAGGAAACCGCCTCCACGGCTCGCACGAGCAAAACTTTAACGGTGCCGCAAGGCGTGTCTTTAATGCAAGTATTCCGCGATAACAATTTAAATATTGCCGATGTGAACGCGATGACCAAGGCCGGCGGTGCGGGCAATGCGTTAAGTAATTTTAAATCGGGCGATAAAGTGCAGGTTTCATTGAACGCACAAGGGCGTGTTAGTGAGCTGCGTTTACCTGACGGTGCGAAGTTTGTTCGTCAATCCGACGGTTCGTATCAATTCAAAAAATAATTTTTAAGGGCGAATATTCGCCCTTTTTCTTTCATTCGCTTAATTTGTTTAATTCAGGTAGGTGCTTATGCTGAAAAAAACATTGTTGGTTTCCTCCGTCCTTTTACTGGTCGGTTGTGCACAAAATACGTTATTAAACGAACCGCATCCGCAGAAAATGGCGGTGGAGAAAGTCGATAAAGCGTCACAAAAAGGCGCGGCGGCTTTATATCTTTGTAAAGATAATAAGCAAGTTCGCGTCGTTCATAGCGAACAAAAAAAGAATAAGAAAATCTTAAAACGCGTTACTGTCACGTTTAACGGTGTGACGGAAAGATTGACTTCCGTTATTTCAGAACGCGGCAATAATTACGGTAATATCCGTTGGACGTGGCAACAGCGCGAAGATTTTAGCAGCTTAAAAACCAGTGTGGGCGAAATATTGGCAGAGCAATGCGTGTTACAACCGCGTGAAGTTACCACGGACAAATCATTAGGATAATCCGTGCAAACAGAACTCCAACGCGGCTTTGTGCTTCATCGTCGTCCCTACGGCGAAACTAGCTTATTGGTGGATTTGTTTACCGAAGAAAGCGGTCGCTTAAGCGTGGTTGCCAAAGGTGCGCGCGCCAAACGTTCCGCGTGGAAATCGGCGCTTCAACCTTTTACCCCGTTGTTGTTACGTTGGAGCGGCAAAAGCAGTTTAAAAACCCTCACTAAAGCGGAAGCCGCCGCGATCACTTTACCTTTGCAACAAACCGCTCTTTACAGCGGTTTTTATGTGAATGAATTAGTGACGCGCGTGATTGAACCGGAAACGGCAAATCCACAACTGTTTCAGCATTATTTGCAATGTTTGACCGGTTTGGCTACGGAGCCGAACATTGAATCATGTTTGCGTTCGTTTGAATTTAACTTATTGCGAATCCTCGGCTACGGTGTGGATTTTCTGCATTGCGTCGGCAGTGGCGAAGCGGTGGAGGCGAGTATGACTTATCGTTACCGCGAAGAAAAAGGTTTTATCGCATCCTTAGTGAAAGATAACCAGACTTTTTACGGGCGCGATTTGATGGCGTTCAATTCACTTGATTTTTCCGATGAAAGTGTACGCCAAGCGGCTAAACGCTTCACCCGTATGGCGCTTAAACCTTATCTTGGAAACAAACCGTTAAAAAGCCGAGAATTATTTACGCAAAATATTCTTTATTTAAAATAATGGTACTCCTTTATTCTCCTCCGAAAAAAACAAAAAACGTTTCTAACCTTAAGGCCGAAATCTTGGATTTGGATTACCAAGGGTTCGGCGTAGCAAAAATTAACGGTAAAACTTGGTTTATTGAAAATGCCTTGCCACATGAACAAGTGGAATGCCGCGTATTGGAAGAAAAGCGCCAATACGGACGCGCAACGGCACAACAATGGCGAACCAAGAGCCCTCAACGCGTTGCACCGCAATGTCCTTATTACGAGCAGTGTGGCGGCTGCCAAGGGCAACACATTCCTGTCGAAATGCAACGCGAAGCGAAGCAGCGCGCATTGTTTAGTCGCTTAAGCAAATTACAGCCCGAACCGATTTCTTTTCAACCGATGATTTGTGGTGAGCCTTGGGGCTATCGTCGTCGCGTGCGTTTGAGTATATGTGAGAACCCGAAACAGCACCGCATTGAAATGGGGTTTCGCCGGAAAAATTCGCATCAGCTCATTGCCGCGCAATCCTGTGCAACGGCGGCGCCTGCCATTAATCGCTTATTGCCGCAACTTACCGAGCTGTTAAACCGATTTTCCGCGCCGAAACAACTTGGTCACCTTGAGTTGGTGGCAGCGGATAACGGCGTGGCGATGTTATTGCGTTACACCAAAAACTTAGCAGAAAGCGACCGCGTTTTGCTGCGAAATTTTGCCGAGCGCGAATGTTTAATGCTGTTTTTGCAAAGCGATGACGGCATTGAGCAGATTTACGGCGATGCGCCTTATTATCAATTTGATGACGGCACAAGATTGCATTTTGATATTCGCGATTTTATTCAAGTTAACCGTGCGTTAAATGAAAAAATGGTTCAAACGGCACTTCGTTGGCTTGAATTAACTCAGCAAGACCGTGTGTTGGATTTGTTCTGCGGTATGGGCAATTTCACCTTGCCGCTTGCTAAACGGGCAAAAAGTGCGGTTGGCATTGAAGGTGTTTTGGGAATGGTACAAAAAGCTCGCCAAAACGCCTTAGATAATCAGATTCGTAATGTTGAATTTTTTCAAGCGGATCTTGCCCAATCCTTTATCGATCAATCTTGGGCAATGCAGCCCTTCGACAAAATTTTACTTGACCCACCGAGAAGCGGTGCGTTGTTTGCCTTGAATGCGGTGCTGGAATTGCAAGTGAAAAAGATTTTGTATGTTTCTTGTAATCCGGCGACGCTGGTGCGCGATGCGGAAATTTTACGCGACTTCGGCTATCAAATCGAAAAAAGCGCGGTGATTGACATGTTTCCGCATACCGGGCATTTGGAATCCATCACATTATTTACGCGAAAGTAGTGTACAATAACGGCTCAAAAACGGAGTGACAGGAGGTCGCTCTTTCTTCATCACAAGGGGGTATTATGGTTGCTGTGCGCAGTTCTCATTTGTTAAATCCGCAAGATTTTGTGATTGAACAATGGTGTGACGGTTTGAAACTGGCGGAACAAACCGAAAAAAATCTGATTGAGGCTTGGTATTATGCGCGCAGGCTAATGAGCGCCAATCCCGACGAGATGAAAAATGCGACCTTAACTCTGCAATCCAGCGTGGAAATGGTGGAAATTCTGCACGAACTCAATATGGATGCGGATAGTTTGTTGACCGCCATGCTGTTTCCTGTGGTCGCCAATAAGCTTGTCGATTGGGAAGATATAAAAGAGACCTTTGGATCGAAAATCAGTAAATTGCTCAAAGGCGTGGAGGATATGGATAACATTCGCCAACTCAACGCCAGCCATTCCGCTGATGCGTTGCAAGTTGATAACGTACGTCGTATGTTGCTTGCCATGGTGGACGATTTCCGCTGCGTGATTATCAAACTTGCCGAGCGTATCACCTTCTTACGCGATGCGGAAAATCGCTGTTCCGAAGAAGACAAAGTGCTTGCCGCGAAAGAATGTTCCAATATTTATGCGCCTCTTGCCAATCGTTTGGGCATCGGTCAGTTGAAATGGGAGTTGGAGGATTATTGCTTTCGTTATTTACATCCTGAACAATATCGCGCCATTGCCAACCTTTTACAGGAGCGTCGTCTTGATCGTGAACGCTACATTGCGGATTTTGTGACGGAACTCAGTGGCTATTTGCGCGAAAACATTGAACGAGTGGAAGTTTACGGTCGCCCGAAACATATTTACAGCATTTGGCTCAAAATGCGCAAGAAACATTTAGAATTTAGCGGTTTATATGATGTCAGAGCGGTGCGCATTATCGTGCCGAAATTGCAGGATTGTTATACCGCATTGGGCATCGTGCACACTCATTTCAAACACCTACCAAAAGAGTTCGACGATTACGTTGCGAATCCGAAACCAAACGGTTATCAATCCATTCACACTGTGGTGCTGGGTAAAGGTGGCAAACCGATTGAAGTACAAATTCGCACCCAACAAATGCACGATGATGCGGAACTCGGTGTTGCCGCCCACTGGAAATATAAAGAAGGCACTACCGGCAGTATGTCGGCTTACGAAGAAAAAATCGCCTGGTTGCGCAAACTGTTGGCGTGGCAAGACGATATTACTGATTCCTGCGAAGTGATGGCGGAATTGCGTAGCCAAGTGTTTGACGACCGGGTTTATGTATTTACTCCGAAAGGTGAGGTGGTGGATTTACCGACCGGTTCTACACCGTTGGATTTTGCTTATGCCATTCATAGCGAAATCGGTCATCGTTGTGTTGGTGCGAAAGTGGCAGGGCGTATCGTGCCGTTTACCTATCAACTGCAAATGGGTGATCAAATCGAGATCATTACACAGAAAAACCCGAACCCAAGCCGCGACTGGCTAAACCCGAATTTAGGTTTTACTCACACGGCGAAATCTCGCGCGAAAATTCAAGCATGGTTTAAAAAACAAGATCGCGATAAGAATATTCCGGCAGGCAAGGAATTGCTCGATAACGAATTGGCACGTTTAAATCTCAATATCAAACAAGTCGAGCCTTATGCGTTGCCTCGTTACAACCTAAAAAATTTAGAGGATCTTTATGCGGGCATCGGCAGCGGTGATATTCGTCTGAATCATTTGGTGAATTTTTTACAAAGCAAATTGATTAAAGTGAGCGCCGAGCAAGCTGATCAAGAAATTTTGCGCCATGTTGCCAATAAGACGGTGAATAAAAGCGTACTCAATGCGCAGCAAAAAAATGAAGGTAAACAGGGCTACGTAATTGTGGAAGGTGTAGGCAATTTGATGCATCATATCGCGCGTTGCTGTCAACCGATTCCGGGCGATGCCATTGTCGGCTATATCACTGTAGGGCGCGGTATTTCCATTCATCGAACCGACTGCGAACAATTTTCGGATTTACAGGCAATGCACCCGGAACGTGTGGTGGAATCCGTTTGGGGTGAAAATTATGCGGGCGGTTTCCACATTAATATTCGTATTGTGGCAAGCGATCGGAACGGTTTATTGCGCGATATTACTACGGTTCTGGCAAATGAGAAAATCAGCGTGTCGGATGTATCAACCCGCACTGAACCCAAAAAACAACTGGCGACCATCGATATGGAAATTGAACTCCATAATGTGGAAAGCCTCAGCAAGATTTTGGCACGGCTTTCGAAACTCGACGACGTGATCGAAGCCAAACGTTTATAAAACAGGAACAGTTATGTATAAAACCACGGGCTTAACCCATTTAATCAATTCTACTAAATATTCCTTGCAAGGCTTAAAAAGCGCCTTCAAAAACGAAGCGGCCTTTCGCCACGAATGTTTTCTCGCGGTGATTTTAATTCCGCTCGCCTGTTTTTTGGGCGAAACCAAAATTGAAATCGCCTTGATGATTGCCTCCGTGTTATTAGTGATGGCCGTGGAATTGTTAAACAGCGCCGTGGAAGCCGTGGTAGATCGTATCGGTAGCGAACGCCATGAACTCTCAGGGCGCGCGAAAGATCAAGGTTCCGCTGCGGTATTTGTAGCACTTTGCATCGTTGGTGTCGTTTGGGGAGCGATTTTGTTCTTCTAAATCCCATAATATAAATTTCCGACAAAAACGGCACCTATAAGAAATAGGTGCCGTTTTTCGTCGTTCATAATTGAAAATAGCACCGCATTGAAAGGCTTTCCAATGCGGTGCTATTTACGACCTTCATTTCATGTGCAGGCGAAATGCTTTACTTTTTCGCTTCTGCTGCTTTATTGTCGTCTTTAAAGCCGGATTCCACGCCACTCATATCCGGTAATTGGTGTGCAATACCTTTATGGCAATCAATACAGGTTTTCCCTTCCGTTTGGATTTTTTGGTGCATTCTTGCCGCAACGGAACGTTGGTCATTGAAATTCATCCGATCCACTTTGTGGCAATTGCGACATTCTTTCGAATCGTTCGCTTTCATTCGCGCCCACTCGTTTTCCGCCATTTCCAAACGACGTTGGTTGAATTTCTCAAGCGTGTCCACCTTGCCGGTGTAGTATGCATACACTTCTTTCGCCGCAACGATTTTACGTTTCATCTTCGGTAAAAATTCATGCGGTACGTGGCAATCAGGACAGCTTGCGCCAACACCGGTACGCGTTTGGTAATGCACGCTGTGTAAGTACTCGGGATACGCGTCTTGTGTGTGGCAGCTTGCGCAGAATTGCTCGGTGTTGGTTTGCTCCAAACCGTAGTTAAACCCGACCCAAGACAGAATACCGCCGACAAAGGCGAGGGAAATAATCGTACCAACGGCTAAACGACTCGGTTTACGAAACCAATGCCAAAAGCGTAGGATGAAGTTTGGTTTTTTCTCTGACATAGCCGTTCCTTATTAATTGCCGTAACCTTTTAACGGTTTGAAATTATTAGGCACGATCGGATCCACGTTAGATTGGGATACGTGGCATTGTAAACAGAAATAACGACGCGGCGAAGAACTTGAACCGATGTTGCCGTCGCGGTCCATAAAGTGTGTCGGGCTGATGCGAGTTGCGCCACTTAAGCGTGCGTTTTCCGGACTATGACAGTTCAAACATTGGTTGACGTTTTTGGTCACTTGGTAGTTCGCCACGCTATGCGGTACCATCGGTGGTTGGTTAACATAGTTTAAGGCCGGCAGTTCGCTTTGACGAGGCGCATTGTGGAATGCCGGTTCAATGTTTTCCGGTGAGGCGGCTAAATCTTTTCCTATCGGTTCAATGTTGTTATCGGCTGCGATAACGGAACCGGCCAAAAGCGCGGTGATGAAACCCGCTAAAATTTTAGATACCTGTTTAGTCATTTTAATCACTCCCCTGAATGATCGAATCTGGTCGAAAATTTAAAAACTTTTTCAG
>NZ_DBHLAM010000009.1:0-1163 GCF_057314195.1 Rodentibacter sp.
AGCGGATTTAACCAAACTCCGAGCTACCGGCTACGACAAACCGTTTAAAACCGTGGCAGAAGGCGTGGCAGAATATATGGCGTGGTTGAATAAATAATTCACACCTCCCCATTCAAAACAAAAATAAAGTGCGGTTAAAATTCATAACGTTTTTTAACCGCACTTTTACCATAAGGCAAAGCATGAATATCCTAATTATCGGCCCTTCTTGGGTCGGCGATATGATGATGTCGCACAGTTTGTATCAACAACTTAAACTTCAATATCCAACTTGCCAAATCGACGTGATGGCGCCGAATTGGTGTAAGCCGTTGCTGGCTCGTATGCCCGAGGTGCGTAACGCTATTGAAATGCCGCTCGGACACGGCAAATTTGCGCTGTGTGAGCGTTATCGTTTAGGTAAAGCATTACGACATCAATACGACATGGCGATTGTTTTGCCGAATTCTTTAAAATCCGCGTTTATCCCTTTATTTGCGAAAATTGCCGTGCGTCGTGGTTGGAAAGGGGAAAGTCGTTATTTTCTGCTCAATGACTTACGTAACAATAAACGGGATTACCCGATGATGGTGCAGCGTTATGTGGCATTGGCGTTTGAAAAAAATGCGGTGCCGAAGGCGGCAGATATTCCCGTTTTAAAACCTTACTTAACCGTTGGGCCAAGCCAACAAGCAGAAACCTTAAAAAACTTTGAAAAACAGACCGCACTTTTAGGCAATCGCCCGATTATTGGTTTTTGTCCGGGGGCGGAATTTGGCCCGGCAAAACGTTGGCCGCATTATCATTACGCGAAATTAGCGGAAATGCTGATTGAAAAAGGCTATGCCGTAGAATTATTTGGTTCGCCGAAAGACATAGAAGCCGGTGAACAAATTCGCAATGCATTGCCTACCGAATTGCAACCGTTTTGTTTAAATTTAGCGGGACAAACCAATCTGAATCAGGCGGTAGATTTAATTGCTCACTGCACGGCGATCGTGAGTAACGACAGTGGTTTAATGCACATCGCGGCAGCTACAGATCGCCCATTGGTGGCGCTTTACGGCCCAACTAGACAAACGTATACGCAGCCAATGTCAGATAAAGCGGAAATCATCCGTTTAATTGAAGGCGATTTGATTAAAGTGCGTAAAAGCACCGACAGCGCGGAAGGATATCATCAA
>NZ_DBHLAM010000010.1:0-8297 GCF_057314195.1 Rodentibacter sp.
ATATGGACATTGAATTGCCGGAAGAAATCTTTGGTGTGAAAAAATGGGAATGTACCGTTATTTCTAACGATAACAAAGCCACCTTTATCAAAGAGCTTAAATTAGCGATTCCTGAGGGTGAAGAAGTGCCATTCCGTGCAGGTGGTTATATCCAAATCGAAGCCGATCCTCATACGGTTTACTACAAAGATTTCGATATTCCAGAAGAATACCATGAGGATTGGGATAAATATGACCTGTGGCGTTATGTGTCCAAAGTCGATGAGCATATTATCCGTGCTTACTCCATGGCATCTTATCCGGAAGAAAAAGGCATTATTATGCTGAACGTGCGTATTGCAACGCCTCCGCCACGTCAACCTGATGCCCCTCCGGGACAAATGTCCTCTTATATTTGGTCATTAAAACCGGGTGATAAAGTGACGATTTCCGGTCCATTCGGTGAATTCTTCGCGAAAGATACCGATGCCGAAATGGTGTTCATTGGCGGCGGTGCGGGTATGGCGCCAATGCGTTCCCATATCTTTGACCAATTAAAACGTTTACATTCCAAACGTAAAATGTCGTTCTGGTATGGTGCCCGTTCTAAACGTGAAATGTTCTATGTGGAGGATTTTGATCAGCTTGCTGCAGAAAATCCAAACTTTACATGGCACGTTGCACTTTCCGATCCATTACCGGAAGACAACTGGACAGGCTATACAGGCTTTATTCACAACGTGCTTTATGAAAACTACCTGAAAAATCATGAAGCGCCGGAAGACTGTGAATACTATATGTGCGGCCCTCCGGTAATGAACGCGGCGGTCATCAAAATGTTGAAAGACCTTGGTGTTGAAGATGAAAACATCTTATTGGATGACTTCGGTGGTTGATTTTAGTTAATCAAAACACATAAAAAAATGACCGCACTTTACTCTTTATCGCAAGAGAAGTGCGGTCAATATTTAATATGAATTACAGGCAAGCGGATTGAAAAGTCGGTTTGCCTGTAATTCATCTCGTTAGGAAAGAAAAATGAAAAAACTATTGAGTGTCGTTATCGCAATTGCCATGGTATTTTCTTTGACGGCCTGCCGGCAAGCCCCCAATGCGGTGCTCTTGAGCGGCAACACCATGGGGACGACTTATCATGTGAAATATATCGATGACGGTTCCGTTACCGAAACATCGCAGAAAATTCATGAACAAATCGAAGCGATTTTACAAGACGTAAATGCGAAAATGTCCACTTACATTAAAGATTCCGAATTAAGTCGTTTCAATCAAAATACTCAAGTGAATACGCCGATTGAGATTTCTCAGGATCTTGCAAAAGTATTAGCAGAAGCGATTCGTTTAAATAAAATGACTGAAGGCGCATTAGATGTCACCGTAGGGCCTGTCGTCAATCTTTGGGGCTTTGGCCCGGAAAAACGGCCGGAACGTCAACCGACAAGCGAACAGCTGGCCGAACGTCAAGCTTGGGTCGGCATTGATAAAATCGCTCTTGAAATGAACGGCAACACCCCGACCTTAGCCAAGAAAATTCCACAGGTTTATATTGATTTATCTTCCATCGCGAAAGGTTTTGGCGTGGATCAAGTGGCAGAAAAATTGGAACAACTCAACGCACAAAATTATATGGTAGAAATCGGTGGTGAAATTCGCGCCAAAGGTAAGAATTCTGAAGGAAAACCTTGGCAAATCGCCATCGAAAAACCGAATACTACGGGCGAAAGAGCGGTTGAAAATGTAATTGGTTTAAATAATATGGCGATGGCAACCTCCGGTGACTATCGTATTTATTTTGAAGAAAATGGCCAGCGTTTTGCCCATGAAATCGATCCAAAAACCGGCTATCCCATTCAGCATCATTTAGCGTCGATCACTGTGTTAGCGCCAACTTCCATGACTGCTGACGGTTTATCCACAGGATTGTTTGTGCTTGGCGAAGAGAAAGCGCTTGAGGTGGCCGAGAAAAATAATCTCGCGATTTATTTGATCATCAAAACGGACAAAGGCTTTGAAACCAAAATGTCATCTGCCTTTAAAAAATTAACGGAAACCAAGGAATAACTATGCAAACTTTATTTTTCACTCTTATCGCTTTTGTCGCCATTATTTTACTGATGTCTATCGGTTTTATCGTTAAAAAGAAAAGTTTAAAAGGTAGTTGCGGCGGTTTATCCACCCTAGGCATTGCCAAAGCCTGTGACTGCGACAAACCTTGCGACACACTCCAATCCAAACTCGACGCCGGTGATGAACAAGCTAAAGCAGAATACGAACAAAAATTCACCAAGAAAAATGATGATTCGTCGTTTTATGAAGTGAAGTAAACTAAACGGTCAGCAATGCTGACCGTTTTTGTATTGACATTTAATACACAAATAATAGAATCGTACATCATTTGTATAGACGAAAGGATAGTTATGCGTACAGCGACAATTAATCTCCGAGCTATGCCTAATCAGCGGGATTTGATTGATTATGCGGCAGAGTTGCTCGGCAAAAGCCGTTCTGATTTTATGTTAGAGTCAGCATGTAATAATGCTAAAAACGTTATTTTAGATCGAACACTATTCCAGCTTGAAGAAGAAAAATTTAGCCAATTTTTGACCGCACTTGAGCAACCTGTTGATCATCATTCAATGGATAAACTCTTTTCGATTAAGGCTCCTTGGACAGAATAATGGCTGGTTATTCTTTCCCTGAATCTCTTTCTAATCAACATCATTTGGCAACATTCGATTGTGGTGAAGAAGTATTAAATCAATGGCTTAAACGCAATGCATTGAAAAATCAAATTAGTCAGGCTAGCCGAACTTTTGTGGTTTGTGATCAAAATAAAAATGTAGTGGCGTATTATGCGATGGCGTCCGGCGCGATTACTCACTTACAGGCTACCGGTAATATTCGCCGAAATATGCCGGATCCCATTCCCGTTATCATTTTAGGGCGTTTAGCAGTAGATAAATCAATACAAGGCAGACACTTTGGGGCAGCTATGTTAAAAGATGCGGTACTGCGCGCTAAATCAGTAAGCGAACAAATTGGCGTTCGCGCATTACTTGTCCATGCTTTGAATGAAAAAGCGAAAGCATTTTATCTTAGTTATGGTTTTCAACCTTCACCGATTGATGATCTCACATTAATGTTAAAACTTTAGAAAATATTATGTTATCAAAAACTTACAACCAACACTTTGCAACCTTAAGCGCTGAACAACTTGCCCAAAATGCCATGAAAAAAGTGATTTGTGGCATGTCCGGAGGAGTGGATTCCTCCGTGTCTGCTTTTATTCTTCAACAACAAGGCTATCAAGTAGAAGGTTTGTTTATGAAGAACTGGGAAGAAGATGACGATACCGATTATTGTACTGCAGCAGCCGACCTCGCCGACGCGCAAGCAGTGTGTGACAAGCTCGGCATTAAGCTGCATAAAATCAATTTTGCGGCGGAATATTGGGATAATGTGTTTGAACATTTCCTTAGTGAATACAAAGCGGGTCGCACGCCGAATCCGGATATTCTGTGCAACAAAGAAATTAAATTTAAAGCGTTCTTGGAATATGCAGCGGAAGATTTAGGCGCGAATTATATTGCCACAGGGCATTATGTGCGTCGTGCAGGTGATGATGATAATGCGCAATTATTACGTGGTTTAGACGCCAATAAAGACCAAAGCTATTTCCTTTATACGCTTAGCCACAAACAAGTGGGGCAAAGTCTATTTCCGGTAGGCGATATTGAAAAGCCAATTGTGCGCGCCATCGCGGAAGATTTGGGTTTAGTCACGGCGAAGAAAAAAGATTCTACCGGTATTTGTTTTATCGGTGAGCGTAAATTCAAAGACTTTTTAGCGCGTTATTTGCCGGCACAACCGGGCGATATTCGCACGGTGGATGGCGAAGTTATCGGTCGTCATGATGGTTTGATGTATCACACTTTAGGTCAGCGCAAAGGCTTGGGCATTGGTGGTTTGAAAAATGCCGGCGAGGAAGCGTGGTATGTGGTAGATAAAGACGTGAAAAATAACGAACTGATTGTGGCACAAGGGCACGATCATCCACGTTTGTTTTCCAAAGGTTTGATTGCAAAACAGCTTCATTGGGTGGATCGCCAACCGATTCGTGAATCATTCCGTTGTACGGTAAAAACTCGCTATCGCCAAACGGATATTCCTTGTGTGGTTGAGCCTATCGACGATGAAACTATCCGCGTCATTTTCGATGAACCGCAAGCAGCGGTTACGCCGGGTCAATCCGCCGTATTTTATCTCGGTGAAGTTTGCCTGGGCGGCGGTATTATCGAAGAACGTCTTACCCTCGAGTAAACCCAAGCTGCTACATGCTTAGCGACCTCCTCCCAGAGCACCGCATTGAAAGTCGCTTCGGGCCCGGTGAAAAATTCAATTCTTCCAATTACCTTACTTTCCGGCGCAAATTGAATTAACCAAAAAGAAAAGGCGACCGCATTTGGGTCGCCTCATTAATTAATGTGTTAAATCACCATTAACAAATCGTAGTGCCCTCTTCCGTGCCGAGCACTACGTTACGCAATGCGCCCGGACGCCCCATATTGAACACACGGATCGGCATGCCGTGGTCGCGCGCTAAAGTAAACGCTGCCAAGTCCATCACCTGCAATTCTTTATCAATCACTTCAGCATAACTTAGATTTTTATACAGTTTGGCATCCTGATTTTTCGCCGGATCGCAATCATATACGCCGTCTACTTTCGTCGCTTTTAACACAACGTCCGCTTCGATTTCGATACCGCGTAAACAGGCGGCCGAATCGGTGGTAAAAAATGGGCTACCGGTACCGGCGGAGAAAATCACCACGCGTTTTTCACGTAACATTTTTATCGCTTCCGACCAATTGTAAGTGTCGCAAATACCGTTTAGTTGGAACGCCGACATCAATTTTGCGTTTACGTCCGCTCGAAATAAGGAATCGCGCATCGCTAAACCGTTCATGACCGTAGCCAACATTCCCATGTGGTCGCCCACCACACGATTCATGCCGGCTTTCGCCAATTTTGCACCGCGGAATAAGTTACCACCGCCCAGCACGACACCAACTTCCACCCCCATTTCGACTAATTCTTTGATTTCAATCGCCATGCGATCAAGGATTGACGGATCGATACCGAATCCTTCGTCGCCTTGTAATGCTTCACCACTTAATTTCAATAAAATACGTTTATAAATCGGTCGGCTCATTATTTATTTTTCCTTTCTGGCTTAAAAAAATTGGTTTATTTTATAGAATAACCACGCAAGAGTGAAGAAGTTAAAACTGGAAATCCGGCGTAAAAAGGAGATAATGAGCGGCATTTGTTTTCAAATAGAGATGATATGAACACACAAAAAACTTACCGAATTTTAGCCACGCTTTTCGTTTTTATTTGTGCCCTGACAGCCGGCTACTTTATGTTAATCGGTTCAGGGATGTTTCCTAGCCCCAATGCGGTGCTAATTTTACTCTCCACCGCGTTGATTCTTTTATTAAGCAGTAGCAAAAAATCTTTCTATTTTATTATGTTGCCGCTGGGATTGGCGCACGCCTTTTATACGCCCACCGGTTTAAATTTCGGTGCGCCGAGCTATCAATATATCGCTTCTGTGTTCGCCACTGATATGCTGGAAACCAAAGAGTTTTTGCTGCAAATTCCGCTGACAAGTTATTTAATTGCCATAGCGATCCCGATTTTGCTATTCGTGCAATATAAAAGTGCAGTTAAATTCGGCGTTAAATTTTATCGTAACAAAACCTTTATTGTACTGGCGACCTTGCTTTTTGCATTTTATTTACCGATTGCCGAGCCACTTAAGGAAACGCTAAGTTCTACGCTAAAAATAATAGACGAAATGCAAAAACTCAAACAAATGTCACAATCCAATAATTGGGGAAAATCCGTACTGGAAAATTCTCGTTACGACGATTATGTAATTGTATTGGGCGAAAGTGCGCGCAAAGATTATCATCATGCATACGGCTATCCGATTGAAAATACGCCATTTATGTCGAATGCAAAAGGGACGCTGATTGACGGCTTGCGCTCCGCCGGCACTAATACTGTCGCCTCATTACGTTTAATGTTGACCTTGCCGAACAAAGAAAAGTGGGAGCCGAATTACGATTTGAGTTTAGTCGATTTGGTCAAATCCGCCGGCATTAAAACCTATTGGCTATCAAACCAAGGCATGTTGGGCGAATTTGATACGCCGGTATCGTCACTGGCCGCAAAATCTGATGAAACCATTTTCTTAAAAAAAGGAGGCAGTTTTAATTCCACCAACTTTAGTGATTTCGATTTACTGCCGAAACTCACTCAAGTATTAGAAGATCCAATTCAAGGGAAACGTTTTATTGTATTACATATTTACGGCTCGCATCCGCTGGCGTGCGACCGTGTGGAAGATTATCCAAAAATTTATAAAGATGAGGAAATCGATCCGAAATATGGCTATTTGAACTGCTATGTTTCTTCCATTAAGAAAACCGATGAATTTTTAAAACGCGTATATGAACAGCTTGAAGAGAACTCGACAAAAACAGGACGTACGTTTTCAATGATTTATTTTTCCGATCACGGTTTATGCCATCAACAGGATGAAAAAAATAACGTGCTGTTATTTAATCAAAACTGTTTCAGCCGCGAACACCATGATATCCCGCTGTTTAAATTGTCGTCCGATGATAGCGAACGGAAAGAATACAAAGCGTTTAAATCCGGTTTGAACTTCTTAGAAGGTGTTGCAACTTGGATCGGCATTAAGAATCCGAAACTTACTCAGGAAGAAGATTTATTTTCTAACCAAGCGGATAAAGATGATTTCGGCTTGCAAAAGCGCATTAATGAGAAATATCGTAAAGATGATGATCCGGCAATCGATATCCGACCGAAACATAAATAACACGCAAAACAAAAGCCGATAATCAAGTTATCGGCTTTTTATCTCTGAAAAAAGAATTAAGCATTACCGCCGGTAATTTTAGCCACTTCAGCGGCAAAATCCTCTTCCACTTTTTCGATACCTTCACCCACTTCTAAACGAATGAAGTTAGACACAGAAGTGTTTACAGATTTTAAGAAATCACCAACAGAAACAGACGGATCCATCACGAATGCTTGACCGGTTAAAGACACTTCGCCAGTGAATTTCTTCATACGGCCTTCAACCATTTTCTCTGCGATTTCTTTCGGTTTACCGGAATTAATCGCGATGTCGATTTGGATTTGACGCTCATGTTCTACCACTTCGGCGGAAACGTCTTCCGGGTTAACGAATTCAGGTTTAGACGCAGCAACGTGCATCGCTACTTTTTTGAGTTCTTCCGCAGACCCTTCGCCCGCCACTAACACACCAATTTTCGCGCCGTGTAAGTATTGTGCGATGACTTTACCGTCTAAATAAGCGACACGACGAATAGTCATGTTTTCGCCGATTTTCGCTACTAACGCCGCACGTTTTTCTTCAAAATGCGCCTGTAATTGTTCAATTGTCGTGCCTTTGTGCGCGGCGGCATAATCCGCCACTTCATTTGCCAAGCCTAAGAAACCGGCATCTTTCGCAACGAAGTCGGTTTCGCAGTTCATTTCAACCAATACGCCGAAGCCATTTTCAATACGTGCAAGAATTACACCTTCTGCGGCCACGCGACCGGCTTTTTTCGCCGCTTTCGCTTGACCGGATTTACGCATGTTGTCGATGGCCAATTCAATGTCGCCGTTCGCTTCAACTAATGCTTTTTTACATTCCATCATGCCTGCGCCGGTACGTTCGCGCAGTTCTTTTACTAATGCTGCTGTAATTTCAGCCATTTTTCCAATCCTCTGTCTTAAAGTACGGTGCTTTAAACGTACTTTGGGTAAAAATACAGGGGCTAAATTTTAGCCCCTGTGCCAATTAATCGTTTTGATTAATAAGGGCTGAGCCTTATTTCGATAACCCGAATTATTGTTCCGTTGCTTCCACTTCTACAACTAATTCTTCCGCAATCGCTTCAACATTGTTACCGCGACCTTCTTTCACCGCTGCTGCTGCAGCCGTTAAATAAAGTTGGATTGCACGAGTTGCGTCATCATTGCCCGGGATAACATAATCCACACCGGCCGGTGTAGAGTTGGTATCCACGATAGCGAATACAGGAATGCCAAGGTTGTTCGCTTCTTTCACCGCGATATGTTCGTGATCCGCACCGATGACAAATAACGCATCCGGTAAACCACCCATATTTTTGATACCGCCGAGGCTTAATTCAAGTTTTTCCATCTCACGGCTACGCATTAACGCTTCTTTTTTG
>NZ_DBHLAM010000011.1:0-14254 GCF_057314195.1 Rodentibacter sp.
CATTCGTTGGCATAGTTATCAAGATACTTATTGCTGATTTTATGATGTGTGCCAATAATCATACGTTTAAAACGACTGAAATAGCTTTCTGCAAGATTGTTAGTGATACCTTCATCACTGCGATACTCTTTTTGATGGTTTACACGGCGTAAATCATAGCGAACCATCAATTCGTCATAAGCTGAGTTTTCGTCCGCATGAATACGACTGCCAGCCTTAATATAGCTTGTTGCCAGTTTATTCACGACTTGGCTATTTTCCGATAAAATCGGGAAAGTTAAGGTTTTCTTTGCGCCTACTAAATACGGATTTTCTGCGGTTTCTTCTTCGCTATAACGGCTTCGCATAACCAAAACTGACCGCTTGTGAGGATTAGTATTTTCCTTCAGTCGTCTATCCACACGTTCACTTTTCTTATTTTTAGAGCGTGGGGCAGAATGAACATAAGTGCCATCGATATGAATTTCGCCCGATAATGGGAAAAGCTGCTTTTGAATTTGTAGGCTTTCACGGATTTTGTGGGCGAGTGTAAAGGCTGTTTTGTACTGTACATTCAAATCACGAGAAAGTTGGCAAGCAGACAAGCCTTTAACAGCATTAACGAATAAGGCAATGGCATAAAGATAGGTCTGAATAGATAACTTACGGTCGGCAAAAATTGTGCCTGATGTGACACTAAAGGTATGATGACAATGTTTACACCGCCATTGATTACGACTGGCAATGTGATAAGCAATATGTTGAACGCCGCACTTCGGACACACCACATTTTCCTCACTCCCCCAACGAATTTGGCATAGCAATGCCCGAGCTTCGTCATCAGATAGACGAGCTATCTTGAGTGGCGAAAGCGTGCGGGCTTTGCTGGAAAGGAGGAAGTGTTGAGCCATTTAATGTTTAAACCCTATGGATTGCATTTGTTGCGTTATACATAAAGATGTATAATAATTCTATTTACGGTACTAAATATACACATTTAAAAACAAAAATCAATATAAAGATACACAAATGAATACAAGTGAAAGACTTAAACGTGTTATGGAAGCAAAAGGATTCAATTTAAAAACCTTTGCTGAACAGGCTGATATACCTTATAGAACCCTACAAAATTACATTTTAAGTGGGCGTGAACCAAGTGCAGAAGCCTTGATGAAATTGCATACCCGATTAGGTATCAATCTAAATTGGCTAGTAAGTGGGAATGGTGAAATGCTTACCGATAAAACCGATACATTGGACTTAACACAATTAGAAAAAGAATTATTGGCGAGCTTCCAATCTTGTGATAGTTCAACCCAACGTAAAATTAACCTTGCGATTTTTGCAATCGCTCAAGATAAAGAATAAATCCAACGTGCTACAATAAAGATAAGACCAAGCTGCTAAAGGGTGCTTACGCCCAAACCGTCGTGTGGTCGTGAAAGCACAAGGTACTGAACTTAACGCTGGTACAAGCGGAAAAGTCGCAGGTCCAATCGGTCCAGCTCCACTTTACGATGCGAACTATCCCTATAGTCCGCATATTACATGCAATCCAAATCCTGCATTGCTAGAACAGAATTTGCAGTAATCTGCAAACCGACTTCTTAGCCTAACGGTTTTGAAGATCTTGTTCATATACCTCTGTTCAAAGCAACCTCTTATGAGGTTGCTTTTTTTGTTATAGATGACTAGTTTACATACAAACCATCATTGACGACTAAAAGATTTAAGGTTAAATTCTATCCCGAGGGTTAACGAGTGTAATTATTGTCTAATCTTCGTAATCGTATACCATGATAAAAAGTGGTTATTGTAAAGTATAGGTGTTGTATGAAAATTACTCGATTTTTCTGTTCCAAGTTACATGGCTTCTTAGATATAGATATCACATTTAATAGTGATCTTAATTTCATTACTGGTATTAATGGCGTTGGAAAAACGGCAGTATTGAAAACTATAAAGGCTATAACTTCTCCAATTCCTGACTTTCATTATTTATCTAACCTTGAGTTTAGTAATATTATTGTTTATTTAGAAAAAGATAAAAACAAATATAAAATAGAGTGTAAGTTAGATAATTCTATCAAAAAATTAAATATCAAGAATATAACAAAAGAGATTAATAATAACCCTGATCTTGTTGACGAGAAAATATGGATTAACATACCTAACAGTGATTCATTTGAAGAGACAGAATATAAATTCAAAAGAAGTGAGTTTTATAAAATAATTCCAAAAGAGTTCTCTTGTTTATTTCTAGACTTAAAAAGAAATATGATCGAAAACAAACTTGGGCAAGATTTTAATGAATTCCAAGATAATTTTTTAATAAGAACATATTTTTCTAGTAAAGTAGAGCTATCTCATAATGAAATAAAAAATGCCATTGAGAATAAAATTAAGATACTACATAACGAGGTTGATAATCTTCAAAGAAATCTATATTCTGATATTCTACAAATTTGTTTTGAATTTATGACTGTAAATGACCATTTACAAATTTCAGATAATGAAAATGATATCAACGAATTAATAAAAAGCAAGTCTGATGTAATTAGAACGATAGAAAATATCGAGAAAAAATTTAATATAAAGAATATTAAAGAAAAAATTAATGATTTTTTTAATAAATTATCAGAAATAAACATAAGCAAAAAAGAAGAAGAAAGAAGACTTCTTCTAATACTAAACAGTAGGCAGCTTGAAATTACCAAGAAAATTATAAAAAAGATAGAAGGATACAATAAAGGTGTTGAGGGCGTTAAGAAACCAATCACACATTTTATAGATACAATAAATAATTTTCTTAAATATACAGGAAAAAGTATAAATGTAACTTCAACAGGAAAAATTTTTGCAACGCATAAGGATTCTAAAAGAAAACTTAATATAAATGAACTTTCTTCAGGTGAGCAACAAGTAATTACTATTGTATCCCATATTATATTTAGAGAACAAAATAATTCTTTAATATTAATTGATGAACCAGAGCTATCTTTACATATTCATTGGCAAGATATGTTAAGAAATTTCTTTGAAAACTTTAAAGAAAATAGAACTGTTCAACTAATATTAGCAACCCATTCTCCAGAGTTAATTGATAATCTAGAGGATAAGTGCATTCCTTTAAGTTGTAGAACAAAAGATGATAACAAACGAGTTGCCTAAAAGACGAAATGTTAAATGTGTCAGAGAAAATTTTTATCAAGATATAAATGATGTCTTACATTTATATATAGAAGATACTGCAGAAGGATATGATAAAATATATCATTTAATATTTAGTAAGCTCTTCTCTGAAAAATTTTCAAACATAAAGATTGAACCTATAGGTTCAAGAGAATTAGTTCTTGATAAACACAAGAGTCTTCTTCAAAATAATGAGGCGCCTTATAGTCCAAGCTTATGTATTATCGATGGAGATTTATATTTGTTAACTAAAGATGAAGTGTGTCAGAAAGGACTTTATATTTTACCTATGTATTGTATAGAGAATTTATTATTAAGAACAGATGAAGAGAATATAATAGAATTCCTGAATACTAACTCATCAAAAATAGAAGATTTTTCTTCTAAACTAAAAATAAATGAATTTCATTTGATGATTTCGTCATTACTTGTTCCTTTATATGAAAGTTTTGCGATCGCATTTTCGTTAAATGAGTTAAAGGAAATTGAAGGTCCTTCCCCACCATTAATATCGAATTCTTTAGATAGAATAAAAAATAAAGAATTATGTAAAGAAGGTATATATTATAAGTTATCAGAAAATAAGGTTAATGAATTATGTAATGAAATAGATGATCTATATAAATATTGCCCTTCGTATAGTATAATAAAATCGTCAATCTCAAATAAAATCTGTAAAGATAGTGATAAATTAAGATTTATTTCTGGTAAAGATCATTTATTTCCATTACTCCTTGAGAAATTAAAGTATATTGGTAATTGTTCTATAGATAAATTAAAATTTCTAAGATATCTGGCTCAAAAATGTGATGTAAAGCAAATATCTTCTTGTGAAAGATTTATATTAATGGAGAGATAAATTGGATAAAATGTATTCTATATTTATTGATTCAAATAAGAAGTATGAAATTCTTAAAAATGAATTATTAAAAATTGGTTGTTGCAACTATTTAATTTCAAATGGTAAAAAATACAATGCTCCTGAGAAATTATTTTTTTACAACTCTAACATAAAAGAAAGAAGGGATGTGTTTGATGAAATTAATGAAATACTCATTGAACATGAAATAGATGCTAAAGTAGTTATAATGCAGACCGAGGGGCGTCTCTGGTATGGTCTAGAATTATCTAAAGATGCATAATAAACTTAGTCACGAATCAATTATTCGCCAGTGCTTTCCTTAAATGGGAAAGATAGATAAACTGTAAAAATTTGCGTAACTTGCCATATTATGAGGTGAATGTCGCAATATGTTTATCTAGGCGTTTGATCACAAGTTTTCTTGTGTTAGTACCGGTATTCGAGGCTAAAACGCTTTGAGCCAATCTAAACTTTCAGATGGGCGATTTTTTATGTCTAGCGTTTAGCAAACTCGAATACCTTGTACTACACAAGGAAATTCATAATGGCTCAACATCACCTATTGGCAAGTAAATCAAAAAATATCGCACTCAAAGACATTTTCCGTTTAACCGAAAGCGAAGCCTTTCATCTCCTCAAAGCAAAACGCTGGGGTAATCCCGATAACATTCGCGATGTTTGTTGTCCGTATTGCGGCATTCGCCACCACGCCTATTTTCTCGAATCTCGCAAACGCTGGTGCTGCAAGCACTGCCAACGTCATTTTTACATTACCACCAACACCATTTTCTCTTTTCACAAGCTCCCGTTGGTCGATATTCTTGCCGCTACTTTACTGATGGTAAATAGCTCAAAAGGCATTAGTGCGATTGATATTAGTCGCCACCTCAACATCAATTACAAAACGGCTTTCGTACTTTGCCACAAGTTGCGTGAAGCCCTGTTCAAAACGCGCGATTTACGCCCAATGCAAGGCGAAATTCACGAAGATGGAGCTTGGATTAACTTCACGCTACGCAAGCCAAACTACCGTAAAAACAACCATAAACAACGCCAACAAGCAGATGAAAAAGAACGGAAATTTCCCAAATTTAGACCGACTAAACGCTGCATTATCAGCCTTAACCAACGTTCTGCCAATGATGAACAAATGTGGGGTTCAAACCGTACTATTGTGGCAATGGATTACACCGAAAATACCGATACAGTTTTTGCATTGAACCAACGTTTCGTAAAAGCAGGTAGCGATATTATGTGTGACGAAAACCCTGCCTACAACAATCTTAATTTTCATTACAACCGTTGGTCGGTGAATCATCAAGAGGCTTATAGTGCAAAAGGTGTAAACAACAATCTAGCAGAGTCTTTCAACGCCAGAATGCGAGATTTAATGCGTGGCACACACCATAAAACCGATAATAAATATGCCTTACATTACGCCAATCAAGCGGCATTTATGTCAGACAATCGTAGAAAATCCAACGGTGAATTATTTTCTGATGTACTTCAACGCTGTTTATGGGTATTACCGCTCAAAGAATGGGTCGGTTACTGGCAAGGGAATCACCGTCAAGGTGAGTTAATCGGAATGAAAGCCTTTGCCCCCGAAGAAATTTCACAAAACTACTTCAAGCGATTAGAAGAACAAATGAAATATGATGAAATACTGTTAGCTGCGTAGATTGCAATAGCCTTACCGATATTTCATCAAATTTAAATAGAAAGGGATAATTAGCTTACCGAAATCAAGGTCGAGCGGATTTCTCACGCCTAAATCAGCGGAAAATGAAGAATTTGCGTGAAAAATTACGTAGAATTTCAGGAAAAATAAATACCTTTCACAAGATTACCTCGGAAAGGCATTTAATTTGGAATGCGGTTTTAGTCAATTTTCGGGCTTTGTGCAACTGCTACATAATACCGAGAACTCCGCAAAAATTGACCGCACTTTTACGTTTGAGCGACTCGTAGTATCACAGTTTCTAGTTTGGCAGCGCCATTAGCGGCTCCAATGCGGTGCTCTTGGCGATGTCCGACGGAAGTAGCGGGAGCTAAAAAAATAGAGCAAGAATTCTTGCTCTATTTTTTGTTGGCTTATTTCTTCTGCCAAATAAATTCAATGGCACATTCGGCATCACCTAGCGTTTGGTCAATTTCCCGCGGTAAGCCTTCACGATAATAATCGTGCACTTGAATAATACTTTCGATATTAACTTGGTCGGAAAAGTGTCGGGCAAGATCCAGTACGTTTACGGAAGCCGGCATTAAAGAATGATTTTTGTGAATGGTGAAACTATGTTTGTGGTCGGTATTTTTTACTGAAGGCCAAATGCCTTGCTCGTATAGATCTTCGTCCGGAATTGTGACGATTAAGAAACCGTTCGGCTTTAACACACGTAACCAGTTTTGCAACCCGATAACAGGGTCATATAAATGTTCTAAACAGTGGGAGGAATAAACAAAATCAAAAGTACAATCAGGAACGGTTTCAAGATATTGTCCGTCACCGTCCTCAAGATCCCAAGTTCTTACACTTAGCATTTTAGGAAAAATGCCTAAGAACTGGGCTAGAGAATCAGGACCACCGCCAATATCGATTCCGTTTCCGACAAAGTATCTATTGATAAAATTAATATTTTTAATCCGACGTTGAACAATCGATTTGTGTGTTTCTCTCATAAGTTACTCCTTAAGTAATAGTTAGCCGAAACGCGGGCGATTCTAGCATGTATATATTTTTATGTCATTTGGGTTTTGGCAGATTCAATAAAACCTGTTCTATATCAATAAAACCCTAAATTTTATATGCCTATATGCCTAATAAAAAGCGTATGATTCCCTTGGAATGTTAATTCCGTTTTAAGTTGGCGTATCTAAAATAAGGACATTAATTATGGCAATTAAAAAAGTGATTACTGTATGTCCGTATTGCGCTTCAGGTTGTAAAATCCATCTTTTGGTGGAGAACAACAAAATTGTGGGAGCTGAAGGTGCAAACGGCAAAACCAACGAAGGGGAGTTGTGCCTAAAAGGATATTACGGCTGGGATTTTGTGCATGACACAAAAATCCTGACTCCTCGCTTGACTCAACCGATGATCCGCTACAAACGTGGTGAACCATTCACACCGGTAAGCTGGGAAGAGGCAATTTCTTACACCGCTAACCGTCTCAGAAAAATCAAAGAAAAATACGGCAACGAATCTATCATGGTAACGGGCTCTTCCCGTGGACCGGGCAACGAAGTGAATTTCGTGATGCAAAAATTCGCCCGTGCGGTATTAGGCAATAACAACGTTGACTGTTGTGCGCGCGTATGACACGGCCCTTCTGTAACAGGTCTGCTCAAATCGGTCGGTAACGGCGCAATGTCTAACTCAATCGTTGAGATTGAAGATACCAAATGCGTATTTATTTTTGGCTATAATGCCTCTACTTCACACCCGATTGTGGCGCGTCGAATTAATCACGCTAAACAAAAAGGGGCGAAAATCATTGTTTGTGACCCGCGTAAAATCGAAACTGCCCGTATTGCAGACATTTATGCTCCGCTTGCTAACGGCAGTAACGTGGCATTCTTGAATGCCATGATGAATGTGATTTTAGAAGAAGGGTTGCAAGATCAAAAATTTATCGATGAACATACTGAAAATTTCGATATGTTCTATGAAACCGTTAAATCCTACACACCGGAATCCACTCAACATATCACCGGTATCGAGCCGAAAATGTTGCGTGAAATCGCTCGCACTTATGCCAAAGCGGAAACAGCCACCATCTTGTGGGGGATGGGCGTATGTCAGTTCCGTCAAGGGGTAGAAACCGTGCGTGCCTTGGCAAGTTTGGCAATGTTGACGGGTAACTTAGGTAAACCGAATGTGGGTGTAAACCCTGTGCGCGGCCAAAACAACGTACAAGGCGCTTGCGATATGGGCGCATTGTTTAATGTCTTACCAGGCTACCAAAGCTTTGCCGATCCGGAAATTAATGCAAAATTTGCAAAAGCTTGGGGCGTGCCGTCCATTCCAACTAAACCGGGCGTGCCGCTCAGCGAGGTGCCGGAAGCCATCATGGAAGATAAAATCAAGGCGTTCTACATCATGGGCGAAGATACATTGCAAACAGAGCCTGATATCAATGCCGTGAAAAAGGCCTTTGAGAAAGTGGAATTTCTGATTGTGCAAGATATTTTCATGACCCAAACCGCCGCGGAAGCGGACGTGTTATTGCCGGCAACTTCTTGTGCCGAACACGAGGGCGTGTATAGCGCTGCCGACCGTGGTTTCCAACGCTTCTATAAAGCCGTTGAACCGACCGGTAACGTGAAAGACGACTGGGAAATTATCAGTCTCATCGCGCAAGCCATGGGCTACCCGATGCACTATAACAACACCCAAGAAATCTGGGATGAGCTTCGTTCGCTTTGCCCGATTTATAAAGGTGCGACCTACGAAAAAATGGAAGGCTTAGGTTATATCCAATGGCCTTGTACCGATGAAGGGCCGGAAGATCAAGGCACATCTTATTTGTATAAAGGACAAATCTTTGACCGTCCGAACGGCAAAGCCGAGTTCTTTGCCTGCGACTGGGAACCGCCAATGGAAGTCGTTTCCGAAGAATTTCCACTCGTGCTTTCCACCGTGCGCGAAGTGGGTCACTATTCCTGCCGTTCAATGACCGGTAACTGCCGAGCGCTTGCTGCGCTTGCCGATGAGCCGGGATTTGTGCAAATGAACGACCAAGATGCCAAAGCCCTTGGTATCAAAAATAACGACTTGGTATGGATTGCTTCATCTCGCGGTAAAGTGATTTCTCGCGCAGATGTTAGCACCCGCACCAACAAAGGCGCTTGTTATATGACCTACCAATGGTGGATCGGAAAATGTAACGAACTCACTGCCGAACATTTGAACCCGGGTTCTCGTACGCCGGAATACAAATACAGTGCAGTGCGGATCGAAAAAATCGACGACCAAGCTTGGGGGGAGCGGTATGTGATCAGCGAATACGCGAAACTCAAAAAACGCTTAAGAGAGACCGCATTGGCAGCTTAAACAATACATGAAAGGAGAACGCAAGTTCTCCTTTTTTAAAGGATGGAATTTTAGTTAAAGACCGAGTTAGGCTTCATGCTCGGTCTTTTTGTTTTTTATGAACGGCGCGGTTTGCAGGTTTCGACAAGGCTTGAAATTAGGGGCTCCAATGCGGTGCTATTTGAGCATCTCACCGATTGCAAGGCGAATGCGGTGGATTGGAAGGCGCTTTCGCCTCATCCCAGTGTTGCCAAAATAATTTGTTCTTGATCGATGTGTACCCAAACCTGCTGACCGACTTGCCAATCGTTTGGTCGGCTGACGGTGGCGCAAAATTCAATGTCAGTGTCACCGAATTGCAGAATCGCTTCTTCGTCATTGACAGATTTAATCGTCACCGCAAACTGATTGGCTTGGTTTTCTAACGGTTGTTTGGTGATTTTTACCCAAGGCGCTTTAAACATCAGCATCACTTCTTTTTCGGTCATCAGTTTCAAGCGGGCAGAACTTTTGGTGGTGATCGAAACGTGCAACGGTTCCGGCAAATTCGTCACATTTACATCCACTACGCAACGGGAATCAATAATGCGTTGGCGAACCACTTTACCGAAGAATTGATTACGTGCGCTACTTTGCAAGGAAAAACGCGCGGTGGCACTGAGCAAACTATCGAGCGGTACCGATTCGTCCTGCAGAATTTGAAATGCGTGATCTTGTGTTTTTTCCAGTAAATCATAAAGCTGAAGTAAGCGCTCGGCGTAAGTAGTAAGTGCAGTGCCGCCCCCGTTTTTGCCGCCGATATTGCGTTCCAGCAAAGGACGTGGACTGATTTTGTGCATCGCTTCTAAGTGATCCCAAGCGCTTTTATAGCTGACTTTAGCGTTTTTCGCCGCCTGATTAATGGAACCGCATTGTTGAATTTCTTTGAGTAAACGTACGCGTTTAGGGTCAATAAAAAGCGTTTGTTGTAATTTGATTGTGAGTAAAATTTCGGTATTTTTCATTTCATCCCCTTATGAATATTAGCGTTATATATTTTATGCCAAAATCGTATTTTTTCGATATGCTTATTTTTTATTTCAATATATAATTAAGTAAATAACGTTAAATCATAGAGGAGATGATGAATGAAAAAATTAACCAAAATTTCAACCGCACTTTTAATCGCCGGATTAGGTTTTTCGATTGGTGCATCGGCGAAAGTCACCGTCTTTGCAGCAGCATCTATGACCGATGCGTTGCAACAAGTGGCAGCCGATTACGCCAAGCAAAATCCGAAAAACGAAGTGGTATTTTCTTTCGCTTCTTCTTCAACTTTGGCAAAACAAGTGGAAGAGGGCGCACCGGCGGATATTTTCGTGTCAGCCAGTAATAAATGGATGAAATACCTTTCCGAAAAAGACTTAATTGTCAAAGAAACAGAGAAAGTGTTGGTGGGAAATGATTTAGTGTTAATTGCGCCGGCGAAAAGCGCGATGAATTCCGTGGATATCGCAAAAGGCGAATGGGTTGCGGCATTAAAAGACAGTTACTTGTCCGTAGGCGATCCGGCGCATGTACCGGCCGGTCAATATGCCGAAGAAGCATTAACCAAATTAAATTTATGGGACAAAGTGAAAGATCGTTTAGCCCGTGCGAAAGACGTGCGTGGCGCGTTGGCACTAGTTGAACGTGCGGAATCCCCTTACGGCATCGTGTACAGCACTGATGCAAAAGTTTCGCCTAATGTGAAAACTGTGGGCGTTTTCCCGGCCGACAGCCACAAACCGGTTGTTTATCCGGTCGCGATCTTAAAAGATCATGACAACGCCGATTCTCGCGATTTCTTAACATATTTAGAATCCGACGTAGCGAAAAAAGTGCTTGTGAGTTATGGTTTTTCCGTGAAATAATTCAGATTGATTTTTTCAATGAAAGGGCAGGTTTCTGCCCTTTTTATTATGCCAAGGAACATAATTTGCTTACTCAATTCCTCTCTTATTTTAATCTCAGCAGCATGGAAATTGACGCGATTCGTTTAAGTTTAAGCGTTGCCGTTAGTTCGATGTTGTGGAGTTTACCATTGGCGATCTTAGTTGCCTGGTTGCTGGCGCGTAAAAATTTTTACGGAAAATCGCTAATTACCGGCATTATTCATCTGCCGTTGGTGTTGCCGCCTGTCGTTATCGGTTATTTGCTGTTGGTAGCGATGGGGCGTAACGGCTTTATCGGTAAATATTTATATCATTGGTTCGGGCTTTCCTTCGGTTTTAGTTGGAAAGGCGCAGTACTGGCCTCCGCCGTGGTGGCTTTTCCATTAGTGGTACGCGCAATTCGACTTTCTTTGGAAAGCATCGATATTAAATTAGAACATGCCGCGCAAACATTAGGTGCGTCAGCTTGGCGCGTGTTTTTCACGATAACTTTGCCACTTTCGTTACCCGGCGTATTAGCCGGCTTAGTGTTGGGATTTGCCCGTTCGCTCGGCGAATTCGGCGCTACTATCACTTTTGTTTCCAATATTGCCGGCGAAACCCAAACGATACCGCTCGCAATGTATTCCTTTATTCAAACGCCGGGAGCAGAAGAACAAACCGCGCGTTTGTGTTTGTTTGCGATCATCCTTTCGTTGATTTCTTTGCTGTTATCGGAATGGTTAAGCAAACGTATGCAGAAAAAATTAGGACAACCTAATGTTGCAAATTAATGTAAAAAAACAACTTGGCCAACTTGCGTTGCAGGCCGATTTACAGATTCCCGAGCAAGGCGTTACCGCGATTTTCGGCTTATCCGGTTCAGGTAAAACCTCATTGATTAATCTGGTGAGCGGTTTAACTGCGCCGGACGAGGGATTTATCCGCTTAAATACACGCACTTTGGTGGATACAGAAACGCAACAAAATGTGCCGGTGCATCAACGCAAAATCGGTTATGTGTTTCAAGACGCGCGTTTGTTTCCGCATTATACGGTGAAAGGTAATTTGCGTTACGGTGCGAATAATGTCTCACAGACGGATTTTGACTATATCGTCGAATTACTCGGAATCGGTCATTTATTGAAACGTTATCCGCTCACGCTTTCTGGCGGTGAAAAACAACGGGTTGCCATCGGACGCGCGCTGTTGACGGATCCCGATATTTTGCTGATGGACGAACCGCTTTCAGCGCTTGATGTTCCGCGTAAACGCGAATTGATGGGCTATTTGGAACGCCTTTCCAAAGAAATCAATATTCCGATTTTATATGTCACGCATAGCTTAGATGAATTGTTGCGCTTGGCCGATCGCGTGGTGTTAATGGAAAACGGTAAAGTAAAAGCTTATGACAGCGTAGAAAAAATTTGGAACAGCCCGATTTTTGCGCCTTGGAAAGGTGAAAGTGAACAAAGTAGCGTGCTGGAATTACCGCTCTATTTACATAATCCGGCTTACGCAATGAGCGCCCTTTCTCTCGGCCATCAAGCTCTTTGGCTTAATCAAGTGCAAGCGGAAGCGGGCGAACGCGTACGCGTCTGTATTTACAGTTCGGATGTCTCCGTTACCTTGGTTAAGCCGCAGCAAACCAGTATTCGCAATATTTTGCGTGGGCAAATCGTACAAATTGAACGGCAAGAACGACGTATCGATATTGCGGTGTTAGTGGAAGGGCATAAAATCTGGGCAAGCGTCAGTAGATGGGCGCAAAATGAATTACGTTTTGCCGTAGGGCAAGAGGTTTACTTGCAAATTAAAGCAATTTCAGTCGTTTAATTCCCTTAATGAAATGATCGGCGGCAAAAAACGATTTTCCTTTGAGAGTTTGGGTGAGACTTTTGTTGTCGTATCGAATTAGTTTATCGGGAAGTTTTTATAAGTGCGCATATCGCCATTCTTACGATCTCTCAAAACAGCACCGCATTGAATACTCAAAACAGCACCGCATCGGATACAAATAGCACAGGCGTTGTCACGATGTTTAAGAACCGTTTAAATTGAATGTGTTCTTATTTGCGCAATGCGGAGCGCCGATAGAAAAAAGTCCGCGTAGTGCGGACTTTTTTATGCGAGCTTATTTGTCTGACTTGCCTAGATTGTCAAAGAATTTTTTCACTCCGTCTAGAAAACCGGAGGATTTAGGACTGTGTTTACTCAAGCCTTTTCCTTGCAAGCTTTCTTCCAGTTTTTCCAATAATTCTTTTTGTTCTTTGCTTAAATTCACCGGTGTTTCGACCACAATGCGACAAATTAAATCGCCGGCGTAGCCGTTGCGGGCGGAGGTTACGCCTTTGCCGCGCATCCGGAATAATTTGCCGGTTTGCGTTTCCGCCGGAATTTTGAGTTTTACTCTACCGTCTAACGTCGGCACTTCAATCTCACCACCTAGCGCGGCAGTCGTGAAGCTAATCGGCACTTCACAATAAAGATTATTGCCGTCACGTTCAAAAATATGGTGATCTTTCACGTGAATTATCACATATAAATCGCCGGCCGGTGCGCCTTGTTCGCCCGCCGCACCTTTACCGGCCAAGCGAAGTTGGTTGCCACTGTCCACGCCGGCCGGAATTTTAACGGAAAGATTTTCTTTTTTATGCACGCGGCCTTCGCCGTGACAGCTGCGGCACGGTTTTTCGATTTTTTTGCCGGAGCCTTGGCAAGTCGGGCAAGCGACTTCGGTGACAAAGAAACCTTGTTGACGACGAATGCGTCCGGCACCGTGACAGGTCGGACAGATTTCCACTTTCGAACCTTTCTCTGCACCGCTTCCGTCACAGCTGTCGCAATGTGCGAGGGTATTGATTTGAATATCTTTGGTAACGCCTTTTACCGCTTCTTCGAGAGTGATTTCTAAGTCGTAACGTAAGTCTTCACCGCGTACGACACGTTGACGAGTGCGTCCGCCGCCAAAAATGTCACCAAAAATATCGCCAAACATATCGCCGAAATCGGTACCGCCGAATCCACCGCCAAAACCACCTTGTTCAAAGGCGGCGTGACCGTATTGATCGTAAGCCGCACGTTTTTCTTTATCACTAAGGATTTCGTAGGCTTCTTGAATTTCTTTGAATTTAGATTCCTTTTCCTTATCGCCTTGCGTGCGATCGGGGTGATATTTCATCGCGAGTTTTTTGTAGGCGCGTTTAATTTCTTTTTCGTCCGCGCCTTTTGAGATGCCGAGTAGTTCGTAGTAGTCTTGTTTTGCCATAATGTTTCAATTTTCCGTTTAAAATATCA
>NZ_DBHLAM010000012.1:0-37975 GCF_057314195.1 Rodentibacter sp.
TGGTATGGACGAATTATCTGAAGAAGATAAATTAGTGGTAGCACGTGCACGTAAGATCGAACGTTTCCTATCACAACCATTCTTCGTTGCTGAAGTTTTCAACGGTACACCGGGTAGATACGTTCCGTTAAAAGAAACTATTCGTGGCTTTAAAGGTATTTTAAGCGGTGAATATGACCATATTCCGGAACAAGCGTTCTACATGGTCGGTTCAATCGACGAAGCGCTAGAAAAAGCCAAAAATATGTAATCACTTCAAGCTGATGCATATCAAACTTGAAGGAGAAAAACATGGCAACATTTAACTTAACAGTAGTAAGTGCAGAACATCAAATCTTTTCTGGCAACGTGAAAAGTGTTCAGGCGACCGGTATAGAAGGTGAGCTCGGTGTTTTACCGGGGCACGCCCCGTTACTGACCGCAATCAAACCAGGTATCGTAAAACTGACATTAGAAAACGATAGCGAAGAAGTGATTTATGTTTCCGGCGGTTTCTTGGAAGTACAACCAACAGTTGTCACCGTACTTGCGGATGTAGCGATTCGTGGTGACGAGTTAGATGCGGATCGTATTCGTGAAGCAAAACGCAAAGCCGAAGAAAATATCGTGGCACATGTTGCCGATGTGGATCATGATTTACTTGTAGCGAAACTTTCTAAAGAGTTAGCGAAACTTCGGGCATACGAATTAACGGAAAAACTTGTTAAATCAAGACGATAATAAAAAACAAAGTCGTTTTGATTTGCTTTTAAGAAAGCGAATGTATTTAATTTAAGGGCTGAGTTCCATGTTGTTTGGGATTCAGCCTTTTTCATTTTGTTTTGAATCCGTCATCCAGCTCTTACAATCTTACGTTTCGTTATTCGCTTAGTTTGCTTTAATGCGGTTCTCTATTCACTTTCAATGCGGTGCTGTTTGAATGATGTATTGAATTGAGCGTTTGTATTTAAAAGAATGTTAATGGATAGTTCATTAAAAGCCATTAAATTTCTCATTCTTTTATGGTATTTTACCGCCACTTTCACTATTAAATCGGATCAGTTATGCAAAAGATAATTATTGATGAAAATCAGTTCCAGCGTACGGTCTCTCGTATTTCCCACGAAATTATTGAGAAACATTCAAATCTGAATAATGTGGTTATCGTCGGGATTAAACGCCGTGGTGCGGAAATAGCCGAACTTATAAAAAATAAAATTGTAGATTTAATTCAAATCGAATTGCCTTCCATAGAATTGGATATCACGTTTTATCGTGATGATTTGCAACATAGAGAATCGGAAAATCCAACACCGGTATATAGCGGCGCATCAAATTATATGAATATTCAAAATAAAGAAGTAATTTTAATTGATGATGTCTTGTTTACCGGTCGAACTGTTCGTGCAGCAATGGATGCACTAACGGATTTTGGTCGTGCGGCAAAAATCGAGTTAGTCATTTTTGTTGATCGTGGACACCGTGAACTACCGATTCGTGCCGATTATGTCGGCAAAAATGTTCCGACCAGCCGTGACGAAAAAGTGCAGGTTAGAACGAAAAAATATGATGGTTGTTACGAAGTTGCGTTATTGTCAAAATAATCCCAAGCTATTGTGAACCTTGTTTAAAATTGATACTCTAACCACCGTTATTGGCTTATTAAAGAAAGATAAATATGAAAAAACTAGTAGTAAAATCATGGATGTTCGCCATATTAGGTTTATTTGCTTTTTCTTCCGTTTATGCTGAAGAGCGAGTAGTTGCCACTGTTGACGGTATTCCCGTATTAGAAAGCCAAGTGCGTGCGGCAATGGGGAAAAAAGGTAACCAACAAGCCGCTTTGGATAAGATCATTGATGATATTTTAGTACAAAAAGCGATTCAAGAATCCGGTATACAAATAAACCCGGAAGAAATTGATTTTATTATTGAGGATACCGCAGCAAGAAACGGTTTAACTTATGGCCAATTTTTAGATGCATTGGATTATCAAGGCATTTCTCTTGATGATTTTCGCCAACAAATTGTGAATCAAATGATTATGTCCGGCGTGCGTGATCATGCAATCAGTAATAGCGTACAAGTCACGCGCGAAGAAGTGGAAGCCCTCGCGCAAAAAATGTTAAAAGAAGCCAAAACAAACGGCACCGAGCAAAAAGTAACCGGTAAAGAATACGAAGTTCGTCATATTTTAATTAAACTTAATCCATTGATGAATGATGCTCAAGCCAAAGCGGAGTTAACACGAATCCGTTCCGATATTCAATCAGGCAAAATCAGTTTTGCCGATGCGGCCTTAAAATATTCTAAAGATTATTTATCCGGCGCTAACGGAGGTAGTTTAGGTTACGCTTTCCCTGAAGCTTATGTTGGGCCTTTTGCAGAAGTGGTACGAAACACTAAGCCGGGCGTAATTTCCGCTCCGTTTAAATCTGAGTTCGGTTGGCATATTTTAGAAGTTACTGGAACTCGTGAAGGGGACCGCACTGAAGAGGCTTACCGCCAAAAAGCTTATGAAAAAATTGTCAACAGCCAATTACAAGACGCCACAAAAGATTGGGTAAAAGCTCTTCGCAAGACGGCAGATATTCAATATTTTAATAAATAAACCGATATTTAGCATAAGAGGGGCGCTTCGCCCCTTTTGTTATTTTTATTTCATTCCCTTTTCTATGAAAAAATTTTTTAGTTATTTAATTATTCTTCTTTTAATTGGTACCGGAGCAGTTTTTTGGGGTTATCAAAAACTTAATGCCTTCCAAATTCAAGCCATCAATGTGCAACCTGAACAGCTTTTAACTGTTGAACGTGGTACGACGGGCCAAAAATTGGCTGCACTTTTCGAGCAAGAAAAGTTGCTTGATAATGCGCAACTTCTTCCTTATTTGCTTAAATTAAAACCGGAACTTAATAAAATTAAAGCGGGGACTTATTCCTTAAACGGCGTGAAAACCGTGCAAGACCTGCTTAATCTGCTTAATTCCGGCAAAGAAGCGCAATTTAACGTGCAATTTATCGAAGGCAAAACCTTTAAAGAATGGCGCAAAGGCCTCCTAAACGCACCGCATTTAACGCAAACTTTGCAAGCAAAAAGCGATAAAGAAATTTTTGAATTGTTAGCCATCCCTGATTACGATAAAGCCGTTTATGAATGGCGAAATTTAGATGGTTGGCTATATCCTGATACTTACAATTACACCCCAAATTCTACTGATTTAGAATTGCTACGGCGTTCGGCCGAACGTCTGAAAAAGGCGTTAGCCAAAGCTTGGCAAGAACGTGATGAAAATCTGCCGTTAGCCAATCCTCACGAGATGTTAATTCTCGCTTCCATCGTAGAAAAAGAAACCGGTATCGCGGCGGAACGCGCGAAAGTGGCGTCGGTATTTATTAACCGTTTAAATGCGAAAATGAAATTGCAGACCGATCCAACGGTAATTTATGGTATGGGGGAAAACTACGACGGCAATATTCGTAAAACCGATTTGGAAACTCCGACGCCTTACAATACTTATGTCATAGACGGCCTGCCGCCTACACCGATCGCCATGGTGAGCGAAAGCGCATTGCAAGCCGTGGCGCATCCAGAAAAGACCGATTTCTATTATTTTGTGGCGGACGGCGCCGGTGGACATAAATTTACCCGCAATTTGAACGAACATAACAAAGCGGTGCAAGAATATTTACGTTGGTACCGCAGTCAAAAAACGGCGAAATAGGAACAAAGAAAAGTATGAACGGAAAATTTATCGCTATTGAAGGTTTGGAAGGTGCGGGTAAAAGTACCGCGCATCAATTCGTCGTGCAGCTATTAAACGAATTGGGTGTGAACAACGTGATATTTACGCGTGAACCTGGCGGTACGCCCTTGGCGGAAAAATTACGTGCATTGATTAAGCACGAAACGGAAGAACCAATCACCGACAAAGCAGAATTATTGATGCTTTACGCGGCGCGCATTCAGTTGGTGGAAAACGTCATCAAACCCGCATTGGCGCAAGGCAAATGGGTCGTAGGCGATCGCCATGATATGTCGTCGCAAGCCTATCAAGGTGGCGGTCGTCGGCTTGATGCAGATTTTATGCGCACCTTAAAAGAAGCCGTGCTTGGTGATTTTGAACCGGATCTCACGATCTATTTGGATATCGAACCGACCATCGGCCTTGCCCGTGCACGCGGACGCGGCGAACTGGATCGCATCGAACAAATGAACTTGGATTTTTTCCATCGCACTCGAGAGCGTTATTTAGAATTAGTGAAAGACAATCCAAAAGCGGTGCTTATTAACGCCGAGCAAAGTATTGAGAAAGTTCGTATTGATATTGAACATGCGCTGAAAAATTGGTGGAAACGCAGCGAAAAATGAGCGCTCTTTATCCTTGGCTGGTGCCGACTTACCATCAAATCGCACAAACCTTTTCTGAGGGAGTGGGGCATCACGCCATCTTAATCAAAGCGGATTCTGGTTTGGGTGCGGAACTTTTATTTGATGCACTTACCCGCCGTATTATGTGTGCGAACCCGCAAGGCAACGAAGCTTGCGGTCAATGTCATTCTTGTCATTTAATGGCGGCGCGCAGTCACCCCGATTATCATCTACTGCAATCCATCGAAGGCAAAGATATCGGCGTTGATCAAGTGCGTGAAATAAATGAAATCGTTGCACAACACGCACAGCAAAACGGCAATAAAGTGGTGTATGTGCAAGGTGCGCAACGTTTGACTGAAGCGGCCGCCAATGCGGTGCTGAAAACCCTGGAGGAGCCTCGCCCAAACACTTATTTCTTACTGCAGGCGGAGAGTTCGGCAAATTTATTGGCTACCATTTACAGCCGTTGTCAAGTGTGGAATCTGCCCGTGCCGAACCGCGAAATGGCGCAACAATGGCTACAAAATACCGTCGAAAGCGGTTCCAATGCGGTGCTATTTGAGGATATCACAACGGCGTTGGCGATGAGTTCAGGTCGCCCGTTGAGCGCATTGGAAGTTCTTCAACAGGGCCTCATTGAACAACGCAAAACTTTTCTTCGTCAATTTTGGCTTTTTTACCGTCGCCGTTCACCGTTGGAATTGCTGCCTTGGTTCGATAAAGAAGGTTATGTGCAACAAGTGGATTGGATTTTGGCATTTCTCGCTGACAGCCTTAAACACAAACTGGGAATCGACAGTCATCGCCAAGTGGCTGATTTAACGCGCGGTATTGAACAATTTAGCCGGGAACAAAGCCCACAGGGGCTGCTTCAAGCCGTTCGAATCATGCAACAAGTACGCTCGGATTTGCTCTCGATTAACGGCGTGAATGTGGAATTAATGTTGTTGGACGGCTTGACGAAATTGATCACAGAAGTATTCGAAAATTAACTTTCGATTTCTTGGTTTGAAGCCAAGAGTTGCCGTGACCTTTCAAATTAGCACCGCATTGAAGCCGCGTAGGACAAGCGTTCAATGCGGTGCTCAAATCGCTTCTTGGCACTTAATAAATAAAGGAAAAATAAATATGTTTATCGTGGATTCTCATTGCCATTTGGATGCCTTGGATTACCAAAATTTACACAAAAACATTACTGACGTGGTGGAAAAAGCCCGTGCGCGCGACGTAAAACATTTGCTCGCTATTGGCGTGACGCTAAGCCGTTTTGAGCAAGCGTACGCCTCGTTATGCGAATTTGAAAATATTTCCTTGGCGTGTGGCGTGCATCCGCTGGATTTTGAAGAAGAACCTTACGATGCTGAGCGTTTACTGCATTTGGCGCAAGATAAAAAAGTGATTGCCATCGGCGAAATCGGCTTGGATTATTATTACAGTGCGGATAATAAAACCGAGCAACAAGCGGTGTTTGCCAGCCAAATTGACATTGCCAATCGCCTTGCCAAGCCGGTGATTATCCACACACGTTCGGCGGCCAACGATACGCTCGCCTTGCTGCGCGAAAACCACGCGGAAAAGTGCGGTGGCGTGATTCATTGTTTTACGGAAACCTTGGAATTTGCGAAAAAGGTGTTGGATTTAGGTTTTTACATTTCTTGTTCCGGTATTGTTACTTTTAAAAATGCGGAAAGTATTCGTGAAGCGATTCGCTATGTGCCGGTCGATCGCCTGTTGGTGGAAACCGATTCGCCATATTTGGCGCCAGTGCCGTATCGCGGGAAAGAAAATCAACCGGCTTATACGCGCGAAGTATGCGAATATGTGGCGACTTTAAAAGGGCTTTCTACGGCGTCTTTCGCCGAGATTACGACGCGAAACTTTGAGCGTTTATTTAAAATTCGTGTAGAATAAATGAACAATTTTTTGAGGAAAAACAATGCGTAAATTTTTCAAATATTTCTTATTTGTCGTGCTGTTTGTGTTTCACGGCTTTATGTTTTCGGTCGTCAATTACGTATTCCCGCATTATGACGTGACGCGTGTGACCGGTGTGGAAGTTAAACGCGTAGATAAAGATGGCCCGATTACCAAAGCCAATCCGGCAGATGGCCCGACGCGCGATGTGTATTACATTAATACGCAAAATGACGACGGTAAAATTATGGTGTACCGCAATGAAGATACGCGCTGGAGTTTTCCGTTCTATTTTAAATTTGGTTCGGCCAATTTACAGGCACAAGCGCAAGCCATGGGGAATGAAAATAAATTAGTGCAAATTAAATATTACGGCTGGCGTTTGACGATGTTTGATGAGTTTCGCAATGCGGTGTCGGTGAAGGAGATCGACGGCGATGCGACGCCGAGCTATCCGATTTTATCGTGGCTGTTTTATGCTTTTCTACTCGTCACCTTATTCTTGTCGATTCAATTCGTACGCGGCTGGTTCGACAGCGAAAAGTAATTCAATTTCAAACGGCCGCAAGATGCGGTCGTTTCGACTTATTTTTTGAGTAAATAATCATGGAACTTTTTCATACTATTTTAGCGATTGTCGGCTTGATTCTCATCAGTGCCGTGGTTTCCTCTGCGGAAATTTCCCTTGCGGGCTCGCGCAAATTAAAGCTACAAGCCCTATCTAATGAAGGCGATGGGCGCGCGTTGCAAGTGTTAAAACTGCAAGAACATCCGGGGCGTTTTATTACCGTGGTGCAAATTGGCTTGAATATGGTCGCTATTTTGGGCGGCGGGATTGGCGAAAGTGCTCTTAGTCCTTACATCGCCAACGTGCTAAGCCGTTCTTTTGAAGGTGATTGGATTGTCTCGGCGTCCTCCGTCATAGCTTTTGCATTGGTGACTTGCCTATTTATTTTATTTGCCGATTTAATTCCGAAACGCCTGGCGATCACTTATCCCGAAGCGGTGGCGATTCGCATCGTCGGCATTATGAATTTCAGTATGTTTGTGTTTAAGCCGTTAGTTTGGTTTTTCGATACCTTGGCCAACGGTTTTTTCCGCTTATTTCGCATTTCAACGGTGCGCGAAGACGGTATGACGTCGGAAGATATTTTCGCCGTGGTTGAAGCGGGTGCGGAAGCAGGTGTGTTAAAAACGCAAGAACATTATCTCATCGAAAATATTTTCGATATGCAGCAACGTACCGTGACGTCTACCATGACCACACGTGAGAACATCGTGTATTTGGATCGTACTTTTAGTCGTCAGGAAGTCGTGGATACGCTCTCGCGCGATTCCCATTCCAAAATCGTGATTTGCGATAACGGTTTGGATAAGATTTTAGGGTATGTGGAATCACACACCTTACTCACCATGTATTTGCAAAATGAAAATGTGGTGCTGACCGATCCGAAATTATTGCGGAAAGCGTTGTTTATACCGGATACCCTTTCCCTGTATGAAGTGTTGGAATTATTTAAATCCACCGGTGAAGATTTCGCCATTATTGTGAACGAATACGCTTTGGTGGTGGGAATTATGACGCTTAACGACGTGATGAGTATCGTTATGGGTGAACTGGTTTCCAATGAGGAAGAATATATTGTCAGCCGCGATGAACATTCTTGGTTAATCGATGGTGCTACCCCGTTGGAAGACGTAATGCGCGCACTGGATATTGAATCTTTCCCTGACGCAGAAAATTATGAAACCATTAGCGGATTTATGATGTACATGCTGCGTAAAATTCCGAAGAAAACCGATTCGCTGATTTACGGCAAATATAAATTTGAAGTCATCGATACGGAAAACTTCAAGATCGATCAAATTTTGGTATCGTTAGTGAAAGATAATGAGTAAAACCTGCACTTTCTTGCTTAATCGCCTACAGCCAGTATAATTGCGACGATTATTTTATCTTCAAAATAGGAATGACTATGTTAAAAAAAATCTTGGTATTGCTGTTTTCCATTGCATTGGCGGCATGTTCTTCCGTTAAGGTGATTGATTTAGATAAAGATAAAATCGATCAAAAATCTTATGCCTCGGCTTATGAAGCGACCGTAGCGACTTACAAAGGCCGCGTAAATGAAAATTTCTATGTGGATAACTTTGCCAGCGGCGCAAATGACTGGTATTTAGGCCGCATCTTAGTACCGATTAAACAAATTCAAGACAAACTTTACGTTGGCGGGCACGACTCCGACGTGTATGCCTATTACAGCGGTGTATTACACGCCGAAGCGTTACAAAATAACTTTAATCGTTTAGCTCCCAATTGCTGGAACAAATTGGATTCTCCAAGCGTGACGCAAGGGATTTACGATGCGATGCGCGATCTGAAAAATGGTGAGGAGCGCGATGAAAACGATGAATATATGGTAAAAGGCAGTGACGAATTATTAAAAGTTTGTAGCGCAAAATAATTGAGTTAAAAAACTGTTGATGGAATCTTCCGTCAGCAGTTTTCTTTTTTCTAAATATCAATAGATTTAAAAAATTAATAAACCTTTAAGGAGTAAGAATGTTAGAACTTTCGGCAAGCAACATTCATTTAAACGCTTCGGCGCAAACCAAACGACAAGCCATTGAAATGGCGGCGCAAGCGTTAGAACAAGCGGGCAATGTAGAAAGTGGCTATTTGCAAGGTATGCTCGGTCGTGAGCAACAAACTTCGACCTTCTTAGGTAACGGCATCGCCATTCCTCACGGCACTTTAGAAACCCGTAATATGGTGAAAAAAACCGGCGTGCAAGTGTTCCAATTCCCACAAGGAATCGAATGGGGCGAAGGCAATATTGCTCATATTGTAATCGGTATCGCCGCGCGTTCTGACGAGCATTTGGCGTTATTGCGTCAATTAACCCATGTACTTGGCGATGAAGATACTGCGGCAAAATTGGCGGCATTAAACGATGTGGAAAAATTCCGCGCAATTTTAATGGGTGAATCGACGGAGGAATTCACTATTCCGCCGGAAAATATTCGTTTGGACGTCGATACTCAAAGTTTGCTCACGTTAGTGGCGATGAATGCGGGTCAATTACAGGCCTCCAATGCGGTGCTAAATAGCTTCGTCGCCGAAGTGGTCAGTAATGCTGCGTTGCCGTTAGGCAAAGGTTTGTGGGTAACCGATGCGGTTACCGGCAATGTGAAAAACGCCCTGGCTTTTAGTCGCGCGAAAACCATATTTGAGCACAACGGCAAAGCGGTGAAAGGCGTGCTTACCGTTGCGGCTGTGGATTACCGCATCAATCCGACGCTTGCCCGCTTGTTAGATGAAAACACGCAAAATGTATTATTGAGCGGAAATTCTCAAGAAATCTTGAGCGCGCTTTTAGGCGATGAAGTCGTCGTTGCGGCAGCGGCTCAAGCCACGCAAGCGTCACAAGCACCACAACCGGTAATTGGCACTGTGACGGGCACCTTTACTATTCGTAACGAACACGGCTTGCACGCGCGTCCGAGTGCGGTGCTAGTGAATGAGGTGAAAAAATTTACGTCCAAAATTACTGTGCAAAATCTTACCCGCGATAGCGAACCGGTTAGCGCGAAAAGTTTAATGAAAATCGTCGCATTGGGTGTGACGCAAGGTCAACGTTTACGTTTTATTGCGGAAGGCGAAGACGCTAAACAAGCCATCGAAGGATTAGGCAAAGCGATTGCCGAAGGGTTGGGCGAAAACGTTTCCGCCGTACCACCGGCAGAACCTGATTGCATTGAGGTGATGGGCAAACAAGTACACGCACCGGCCGTGCGCGAAGATAACAGCTTGCCTTCCAATGCCATCGAGGCGGTATTTGTGATCAACAATGAGCATGGCTTGCATGCGCGTCCGAGTGCGGTGCTGGTGAACGAAGTGAAAAAATATAATGCCTCCGTTGCGGTACAAAATCTTGATCGTGATTCTCAATTAGTCAGCGCAAAAAGCTTGATGAAAATCGTTGCGTTAGGCGTGGTGAAAGGCTCACGTTTGCGTTTCGTGGCGAGCGGCGAACAAGCTAAAGAAGCAATAGAAGGTATTCGCATGGCGATTGAATCCGGTCTTGGTGAAGGCAAAGGAGAATAATCATGGTAAAAGTTGCAACTATCACCTTAAATACCGCTTATGATTTGGTCGGGCGTTTAAAACGCATCGAATTGGGCGAAGTGAATACCGTGGAAACTCTCGGGCTTTTTCCTGCCGGTAAAGGCATCAATGTAGCGAAAGTGTTAAAAGATTTAGGCGTGGACGTTAGCGTGGGCGGCTTCTTGGGCGAAGACAATGCGAGCGATTTCGAGCAAATGTTCAAAAAACAAGGTTTGCACGATAAATTCCAGCGCGTTGCCGGCAAAACCCGAATTAACGTGAAAATCACCGAAACTGAAGCGGATGTCACCGACCTAAATTTTCTCGGTTATCAAATCAGCCAACAAGCTTGGCAACAATTTACCGCCGATTCTTTGGTTTATTGCTTGGATTACGACATTGTGGCGGTGTGCGGCAGTCTTCCGCGCGGGGTTACGCCGGAATTGTTTGCCGTTTGGTTAAATCAATTGCACCAAGCGGGCGTAAAAGTGTTGCTCGATAGCAGTAATGCGGCGCTTACGGCAGGTTTGAAAGCGCATCCTTGGCTGGTGAAACCGAATCACCGAGAACTTGAGGCGTGGATTGGTCGCTCATTAAACAGCATTGAAGAAATCGTTGCAGCGGCGCAACAATTAAAAGCCCAAGGTATTGAAAATGTGATTGTTTCCATGGGCGCGGAAGGGGCTTTATGGATTAACCGCGAAGGCATCATTAAAGCACAGCCGCCAAAATGCAAAAATGTGGTGAGCACCGTGGGCGCTGGCGATTCGATGGTGGCGGGGTTAATTTACGGCTTTGCAAAAGGCTTCTCCAAAGCGGAAACTTTAGCCTTTGCCAGCGCCGTATCGGCTTTTGCGGTGTCGCAAAGTAACGTCGGCGTGAGCGATCCTGCCCTCCTTGAACCGATTTTAAACCAAGTGAAGATCACTGTGATTGAAGGATAATCGAATGAAGTTATTATTAACCCCATCCGCCGACATTGGCGGCGCAAAAGCCTATTTATTACGCGAAGTGTTACGTGTTGCGGCGCAAAAAGCCAATATCACCATCGTTGAAAATGTAGCCGAGGCAGACGTCGTCATTGTATTCGGTTCGACATTGCCAAATAGCACCGCATTGGAAGGTAAAAAAGTCTTTTTCGCGCGTGAAGAGGCGGTAATGAATGGGCCCGAAGCTATTCTTGCCGATGCGCAAGTCAATGCGGTGCCGTACGTGGCGCCTAAAACAGCGGTCGGTTTTAGCAACATTATCGATGGCGTGAAAAATATTGTGGCGGTGACTGCTTGTCCGACCGGCGTAGCGCATACTTTTATGTCCGCCGAAGCGATTGAAACCTATGCAAAAAAACAAGGCTGGAAAGTTAAGGTGGAAACCCGTGGACAAGTGGGTGCCGGCAATGAAATTACGCCGGAAGAAGTGGCGGCGGCAGACTTGGTGTTTGTAGCGGCGGATATTGATGTTCCGTTGGATAAATTTAAAGGCAAACCGATGTATCGCACCTCAACCGGACTTGCGTTGAAGAAAACCGCACAGGAATTTGATAAAGCTTTTAAAGAAGCGAAAATTTTTGACGGCGGTAATACGAAAGCGGCGAAAACGGAAGAAAGCGGCGAGAAAAAAGGCGTATATAAACACTTGATGACCGGTGTGTCGCATATGTTGCCGTTAGTCGTGGCAGGTGGTTTATTAATCGCCGTTTCCTTTATGTTTGGTATTGAGGCGTTTAAAGACGAAACCATTTTCTACGGCTTGCCGAAAGCCTTAATGGATATTGGTGGCGGCGCCGCGTTTCATTTGATGATTGCGGTATTTGCCGGTTATGTGGCGTTTTCCATCGCCGATCGTCCGGGGCTTGCGGTCGGTCTTATCGGCGGTATGTTGGCAACGACCGCCGGTGCGGGGATTTTAGGTGGTATCGTCGCAGGTTTCCTTGCGGGTTATGTGGTGAAAGGTTTAAATGCGGCGATTAAATTACCGGCAAGTTTGACTTCCTTAAAACCGATTTTAATTTTGCCATTGTTAGGCTCGTTAATTGTGGGCTTGGCGATGATTTATCTGATCAATCCGCCGGTTTCGCAAATCATGGCTGCATTGAGCGAATGGTTAAAATCCATGGGCGAAGTGAATGCGATGGTATTGGGAACCCTAATCGGCGCGATGATGTGTATCGATATGGGCGGACCGGTTAATAAAGCGGCGTACACTTTCTCCGTGGGCATGATTGCTTCCGGTGTTTATACACCAATGGCCGCGGCAATGGCAGCCGGTATGGTGCCGCCAATCGGTATGGCGATTGCCACTTGGATAGCGCGCAGTAAATTTACCGCCAATCAACGCGATGCGGGCAAAGCTTCTTTCGTGCTTGGCTTATGCTTTATTTCCGAAGGGGCATTACCATTTGTGGCGGCGGATCCGATTCGTGTGATTATTAGCTCAGTGATTGGCGGCGCGATCGCCGGAGCAATTTCTATGACGCTAAATATCAGCTTACAAGCGCCTCATGGCGGTTTATTTGTGATTCCGTTTGTCTCCGAACCGTTGCTTTATTTAGGCGCGATTGCGCTCGGAGGCTTATTGACCGGTGTGATTTATGCGATGATTAAACCGAAAGCGACAGCGGAATAATTTGCGTTAATTTAATAAAAAAGTGCGGTTAATGTTAAATATTTTTAAAAATCGACCGCACCTTGGATTAAGGAATCAAGATGGATAAATATAATAAATTACGTATTGAATGGGACTGTCGTCGCGGTATGTTGGAGTTGGATAAAATTATTATGCCGTTTTATCAAGCGCATTTTGATGAGCTTACTGATAGCCAGAAAGATATTTTCATTCGTTTACTTGCCAGCACAGATTTGCAATTGTTTTCTTGGTTCTTTAACCGCGGCAAATCGGACGATCTTGAGCTGCAAAATATGGTGGAATATATTCAAACCGCGCAAAAAATAACGACTGTTTAAATTTAATGATTAATCTTTGAACTTTCTAAAACTCACTATGTCAGACGAAGCATTGAGAGTTTGCTGTCTTGAAGATGAAGGCATGTTAGACATAGCATTAGGAGAAACATGGCTGAACAGCTAACGGATCAAGCTTTGGTAGAAAGGGTACAGCAAGGCGACAAAAAAGCTTTTAACTTATTGGTTTCACGTTATCAAAATAAAGTGGCCGGATTGCTTACTCGTTACGTTTCGCGCAATGACATTCCCGATGTTGCGCAGGAATCCTTTATAAAAGCCTATCGTTCCATTGAATCTTTCCGCGGTGATAGTGCGTTCTACACTTGGCTATATCGAATTGCCGTGAATACGGCGAAAAATTATTTAGCGGCACAGGGGCGCCGTCCGCCTAGCGAAGATATTTTGGCGGAAGATGCCGAAAATTATGATGCGGGAATTCATCTCCGCGATGTGGATACCCCGGAAAATGAGATATTGTCCGGAGAGTTGAAGAAAGTGGTATTTGATACGATTAACGGTATGCCGGAAGATTTAAAAAACGCGATTACTCTTCGTGAACTTGAAGGTTTAAGTTATGAAGACATTGCGGAAGTTATGGGTTGTCCGGTAGGTACCGTGCGTTCTCGAATTTTTCGTGCGCGTGAAATTATTGAAAACAAAATACAACCGCTTATGCAACGTTAAAAAAGTCGGAGTTTAAAAATGCAAAAAGAGTTACTTTCAGCCTATATGGACGGCGAACAAGTGGATGTGGCGTTCACAAAAGAATTGTGTAATGACGAGTCCTTGCGTCAATCTTGGGCAACTTACCATGTGGCGCGTGCCGTGATTCGTAAAGAAAGCGAAGTCATTTTAGGAGCTGATTTCACCACGAGAATGGAAGCATTAATCGAAAACGAAGAAATCGAAAAAGTTGCGCTCACCGAATCTCAACCGACTGTTAAAGAGGCACAACGTTTACCATTTATGCGTAAGTTTAAATCTTTCTTCGCACCGGTAGCGCAAATTGCAGTAGCGGCAAGCGTATGTTTAGCGGCAGTGCTTGGCGTTCAATCGTTTAACGCGAAGACCGATGTCAGTAACCCGCCTGAAACGCCGGTTTTACAAACGCTTCCGTTTAATAATGCGGTGCAAGAAGTTAGCTACAATGCTCCGACCAAAGATGTGGCGACTAGCGATCAATTGGAACAAAAAAGTCGTCGCATCGGCGCAATGTTACAAAACTACGAATTGCAACGTCGCATTCATGCAGATACGTTAAACGTTGATGCAAACCAAGCAAAATAATAATTCTCCGATAAGAGCAAATCATTCACCACCGATCCCCGCGATGGGTGGTGAATTTTTTATGGATAGACTATGAAAAAAATTTCTTTGAAAATAATTGCGCTTTGGCTGTTTTCTTTCCTGGGTTTTTCTGCCTTTGCGGATGATTTCAACGCTAAACAAAGCCTCGAAAAAATGGCACACGCAGTGAACGAGCTTAATTATGAAATTGCTTTCGTACAGACTTCTCCCTCTAATATGGATTCCTTCCGCTATCGCCATATTAAACGTGATAATAAAACTTACGCGCAATTGGTGACGCTTGACGGCGAACAACAAGAAATTATTCAGCGCGATAATTTAGTCAGCTATTTTCAGCCTAACTCCCGCGCATTTACGCTAAATAGCGGCAACATTGTCGATGCATTGCCGGCGATTATTCGGAGTGATTTCGATAAACTAGCGCAAAATTATGATTTTATCCCCCTTGGCAAGAACCGCATTGCCGGGCGTTATGCGGACGGTATCCGCATTGTGCCGAAAGACGATTTTCGTTATCAATATTTAGTTTTCGTAGATGAAGAAAACGGACTTTTATTACGCGGCGATATGCTGGATCGCGAAGGAAAATTGCTCGACCAATTTCGGGTGGTTACCCTTTATATCGACGATCGCCTAAAAGGTCTAACCGATTATCTCAACAAAGTCTCGATGCCACCGTTATTAAATGAAGTGAAAAATACGCCACCATCGTTAAACTGGCATGCCGGTTGGTTACCGCAAGGATTTGAAAGCGTGCGCCGTAGCCAAGATTTATTTGAAGGTGAAGTCATCGACAGCGCCTTGTTTAGCGACGGCTTGTTCACTTTCACGCTTTACGTTACGCAAGCGCAAGGTTCGCAGCCGAATCAAGAGCAAACTTGGAAGCAGGGCGAATTTACCTTCTATAGCGAAATAATCGGCGATAAAGAAATTACCTTTATCGGGCAATTACCGGTTGCTGCGGCAAAACGTATCGTGCAAGAAGTGAAGTTTACGAATTAATGATGACCAAACCGCCATTGATTTGTGGCGTTTCGCAATATACAAATCATCGCTAAAGAAAACGCGCCTGAGATTTTAGCTCGGCTGCGTACTACCAAAATAGCACCGCATTGAAAGCAGTTTCAATGCGGTGCTATTTTGTGAGTGTAATTTTGGCTTCACATCGGCGTTGAATCATTTCGCGTTTGCAAACGCATTTTTGTATCCGTTTGTTAATTCATTAAAAATTTCTAAAAAACGTTCAAAGCGCCTGGTTTTATCGGTAAACTAAGGCGGTTTTGATTTCGGGTTGAGCGAAAAATGAAAAAAATCTCTTTCAAATTTACCGCGCTTTTGCTTTCTTTTGTGGCGTTTTCTGCGTTTGCCGAGCAAACCGTCGATATTGAAATTCGCGGGATTAAAGGCGAACGCGCCGTGCGTAATACCGAACTCAACGTCGAACTGATAGACATCCAAGAAATGGACGGTTCCGAGCGTTGTAAGCAATTGGTGACGGAAGCGGTGGATAAAGGCTTGCGTGTATTCGGTTATTACAGTTCGTCGGTAACGTTTGAATTGAAGATGCGCAAAGGCAAGCGCAATTTGTTAATCGCGCACGTTACGCCGGGTGAACCAACGCGCATTGCCGGCAGCGACGTGCAAATCGAGGGAGAGGCGGCTCAGGACGAGGCGTTTGAAGCGTTGCGTAAAAATTTGCCGAAAGACGGCGAATTGGTCGAACATCAAAAATATGAAGATTATAAAAACAGTATTTCCGCTCTTGCCTTGGCGCGCGGCTATTTAGACGGGGAATTTGCCGTTTCCCGTCTGGAAATCAGCCCGGAAACCCATCAAGCTTGGTGGCGTATGCGATTTGACAGCGGCGTGCGTTATCACTACGGCGTTATCAAATTTAGCCATGCACAAATCCGCCGGGATTATTTACAGAATATGTTGCAAATCAAATCGGGCGAACCCTATTTGGTGAATCAACTTTCCGCATTATCGAATGATTTTTCTTCTACTAACTGGTTCACTTCCGTGTTATTGCAACCGCATATTGATGAAAAAAATAAGCAGGTGGATCTCGACATATTGCTCTATCCGCGCAAGAAAAATGCGATGGAACTGGGTGTCGGTTTTGCGACGGATACCGGCCCGCATTTACAAATCGGCTGGAGGAAGCCTTGGATTAATGATCGCGGCCACAGCTTTCGCACAAATTTGTATCTTTCTTCACCGAAACAGACCTGGGAAGCCACTTATAAAATGCCGTTGTTGAAAAATCCGCTAAATTATTACTACGAATTTTCTACCGGCTTAGAAAATGAAAACGATAACGATACTAAAACCACCGCGGCCACGTTGGCCGGTTTGCGTTATTGGAACAACGCCGAAGGTTGGCAGTATTTTGCCGGTATGCGGGCGCGTTACGACAAATTTACTCAAGCGGGCATCGAAGATAAAACCCTGTTGGTTTATCCGACGGGCGGTTTTACCCGTACCCGTTTGCGCGGCGGAATCTTCCCGAGTTGGGGCGATGCGCAAAAAATTACCGTTGATGTCGCGCATAAAGGCGCATTATCAGAAGTGAGTTTCTTCAAACTGCAGGCTTCCAGCGGTTGGGTGCGCACTTATGCGGATAAGCACCGCATTGTCACGCGTGCCGAAATCGGTTACTTACACACCAAAGATATTCATAAAATCCCGCCGGCATTGCGTTTTTTCGCCGGTGGCGATCGTAGCGTGCGCGGTTATGGCTATAAGAAAATTTCGCCGCGCGACCGCAATAACAAATTAATCGGCGGCTCGCGTTTGTTTAGCGGTTCTTTTGAATACCAGTATCAAGTTTATCCTTCGTGGTGGAGCGCTGTCTTTGTGGATGCCGGTTTGGCGGCGAACCGTTTCAGTAAGCGAGAATTGCGTTACGGCGCCGGTGCGGGCGTGCGTTGGGCGTCGCCGGTAGGCGCAATTAAATTTGATATCGCCACGCCGATTCGCGACAAGGATAGCAGCAAAAATATCCAATTTTACATTGGCTTGGGCAGCGAAATTTAGGTGGATTATGTCAGCACAGGAATTAAAAAAATCGGACCGCACTCAGGGCGAACGAACCGTGCCTAAAAAGAAAAAAACTTGCCTGCGCAAAGCCTTTTGCATCGCAACGGTGACGGTTCTTTTGTTGGTTTTTGGGTTGCTCGGCGTGCTTTCTTTTGATGCGGGGCAACGCGGTTTGATTCGGCTTGCCGATAAATGGTCGGACGCACTTTCCATCGAGCGAATCGAAGGCGGTTTGCAGCAAGGTTTGGTGTTGGATAATGTGCGTTATCAAAGTGCGGGAATTGATATTCGAATCGCCCGCACTCGGTTGCAATGGGATTTCGGCTGTTTGCTTACAGGTAAAATTTGCGTGGAAGATTTATCCGTGCATTCACCAACGATTTTAATTGATACTGCGCAACTTCCGCCGTCCGTAGCGAAAGAAGAAAAACCGAGCGATCCGACGGAAAAATTGAGTTTGCCCGTTGACATCGAAGTGAAAAATACAGCGCTGGATAATTTGCGTTTTCAATTGGATCAAACCGAATTAACCTTTGATGGCTTTCAAACCGCAATCGGGTTGAATAAGGTATCGGGCTTAACTTTAGCGCCAACGGAATTGAAAAAACTGACGGTGAAAACTGTTCGACAGGCTCAAACAACAGAAAAAGCAAGCCGAACTCAAGCCTCTAAACCGGTCGATTGGATGGCGCTTGAAAAAAGCCTTACTCCGGCATTTTTAGACGATATACAAGCAGTGAATTTGCCGTTTGATATTCACCTACCGAGCCTTTCGGCACAAGATTGGCAATATGTCGTGCAAAACGAACGGGGTGAGGAATGGCAACGTATCACGCTGTCTTCTTGGCTGTTTCAAGCTGATGCAACGGGGCACGCGCTGCAACTACAAAAATTGGCGATCGACAGTTCCTTAGGTACGTTGAATGCGCAAGGAACGTTGCAATTAAACGGCGATTTTGCCATTGATTTAAGCCTGACTTCCGCGCTCAATCCGTTGAAATTTCAAGGCCAAGAAATATTACCGAAAAGCCAAGCGGATCTGACGCTTTCCGGCGCGTTGAAAAACACCGTCGTGCTTGCGTTGCGTACACAAGGTGCGTTCAATGCGGTGCTCAACGGTGAGGTCAAACCGGCTGAAGACAAAATGCCGTTTCATCTCGATTTGACCGCATCAAAAGGGCAATATGCCTTTGCGCCGACTTTACCGCCGTTAAAAATTAATGATGTGTCGCTCAAATTAAGCGGCGATTTACTGGATTATCACGCGCAACTGGCGGGTGGCGCGGAAGGTATGGCGCATATTCCGCACACCCATTTGGAACTCGATGCTGACGGCAAATTATATCAAGTCAACATTAATCGACTCAGCCTTGCGGCGCAGGGGGGAAGCGCGACGCTTATTGGTTCGGCCGATTGGAAAAACGGCGTGCAATGGCAGGTGCAAGCAAACTTAAATAAACTCAACCTTCGTTCTTATTTGCCGGATTTCCCGGCAATATTATCGGGTGAATTAATCAATTCCGGCAGCGTGACGGACGACAGTTGGAAGGTAAATTTGCCGACCCTTGATTTAACCGGCGTGCTTTCCGGCCGCCCGTTAAGTTTGCAAGGAAGCGTTTTATTAAGCGATCAAACCTTGTTGAAGGTTCCCACTTTATTGTTGAATTATGGCGATAACCGCATTCAAGCCAACGGCGTATTGGGTGAGGCATCGGATTTTGCATTGGCTATTCAGGCACCGAATTTGCGCGGGTTATACGGCGATTTGTCGGGCGCCGTGACGGGCAATCTCGGTATTAAAGGAAAATTAACCGCGCCGAGTTTAACGGCTGATATGCAAGTGCAAAATTTTCACATGCAAGATATTGAGCTTGCGAAAGGAACGCTACAAGCGGATATCTTGAGCGAGCCGACAGTAAAGGGGCGGCTTGATTTCAATGCGGTGCTATTTCGTTATGCCAATAGTGTGCAGTTGCATCAATTTGCGTTGAATATTTCCGGCGACGAGCAAAATCATCAAATCATGCTCAGTTCGCAAGGCGAGCCGCTGGCGGCAGATTTTAAAATCTCCGGAATTTTTGATCGCACTTTGCAGCAGTGGAAAGGCAGTTTGAGCCAAGTGAATATCGATACGCCGATCGGCGGAATCAAACCGAATCAAACCGTTGCCGTCGCTTACGACAACAATAAAACGCAAGCCACCGTCAGCGCGCATTGCTGGCAAAATGCGGACCTGGATTTGTGTTTTCCGCAAACTTTCACCGTCGGTATGAACGGCGACATTCCTTTCAATCTGAAACGCTTGAATTTAAATTTGCTAAATAAATTTATCCAACAAGAAACCTTAAAAGGACAGCTTCGTAGCGAAGGTCGGGCGGTGTGGTTCAGTGATAAGCCGTTTATCTTAAATCTTGCCTTGAACGGCGATAATATCGCCATTGCACAACAATTGGATTACCGTACGTTTAAACTCGATATTCCGAAATTCACTTTGAATGCGGACATTCAAAATAATAATCTCATTTTGAAATCCGATATTCATGTGCAAAATCAAGGACGTATCAATACGGATTTAAAACTCAACGATTTAAACGGTGCACGTAGTCTTGACGGCTTGTTTAGCATTGAGCGTTTGAATTTAGCGCCGGCGAATCAGTTGTTCGGCAGCGATGAATCGGTCGAGGGTGAAATTCAATCACGTTTAAATTTGGGCGGTAATTTACAAAAACCGCTGTTGCATGGCAATGTTGATTTTCGCAACCTGAGAAGCAAGTTGAAAAGCTTACCGTTCGTGCTGACCGACGGTGCCGTTACCCTTCATTTCGACGGCACTCATTCTACGTTGCAAGGACATCTTAGAACGCAGGACAGCCGTTTGAATATTCACGGCAATGCCGATTGGGCAAATCTCGCCGACTGGCGCAGCGAGGTGAGGGCGGAAACCGAGAACTTCAAGCTTGATTTGCCTTCCATGGGGAAACTGCGTTTTTCCGCCAACGTGTTGGCGAAAGCTACGCCGAAATTATTAGAACTTTCGGGTAACATCGATATTCCTTGGGCGCGCGTTAAAGTGGATACTTTGCCGGAGAATGCGGAAGCGGTGAGCGAAGATGAAGTGATTTTAAATGGCCCGCGCAAAAGTAAAGATGAATTAATTAAGCGTGAATTTGCTTCTACTACTAAATCAGGCATGGAAATTCGTTCCGATTTAAAAATTAAAATCGGCAATGATGTGAATTTTGACGCTTACGGTTTTAAGTCTCATTTGGAAGGCTTGCTTTCCGTCAAACAGGAAAAAGGGCGTTTGGGGCTGTATGGTCAAATTGATTTGAAAAATGGGCGTTACGCGTCTTTCGGGCAAGATTTGTTAATTAGCAAAGGACAAGTTAATTTCACTGGATTGGCTTCGCAGCCGATGCTTAATATTGAAGCAATTCGTAATCCCGAAGCTATGGAAGACAGCAAAATTACCGCCGGCGTAAAAGTGGTGGGGGTAGCCACCAATCCGGAAATTACGGTCTTCTCGAATCCGAGCAAGCCGCAAGATCAGGCGCTTTCTTATTTGCTAACAGGTCGTTCGCTTGAGGACGCCGGTCAAGCCGGTTCAGGTGGCTCGGTGGGCGCCGCATTGCTCGGTATGGGCCTGGCGAAAAGCGGTAAATTAGTGGGCGGTATCGGTGAAGTCTTCGGCATTCAAGATTTAAATTTAGGCACTGCCGGTGTGGGCGATAGTTCCAAAGTGCAGGTGAGCGGCAATATCGGCAAACGCTTACAAGTTAAATACGGCATTGGCTTATTTGACGGTTTGGCAGAGGTGACTTTGCGCTATCGTTTGTTGCCACAGCTTTATTTCCAATCCGTTTCCGGCACTAATCAAGTGTTTGATTTACTTTATCAGTTTGAATTTTAGGAATAATTTATGACGAATAACGAAACGTTTTTTGAGCAGGACGCGTTGCCTCATTCGCGCAGCAATGTGCGCGAAATCGCTGCCATTGATCTTGGCTCGAACAGCTTTCATATGATTGTGGCGCGCATTATGAACGGCTCCATTCAAGTGTTGTCGCGCTTAAAACAAAAAGTGAAATTGGCCGAAGGCTTGGATGAAAATGCGCAGTTAAGCCAAGAGGCAATTACGCGCGGGGTAAATTGCTTGGCATTGTTTGCCGAGCGTTTGCAAGGTTTTGCACCGGAAAACGTGAACGTGGTCGGTACTTATACCTTACGCAGAGCGGTTAATAACGATGAATTTTTGCGTCAGGCGGCGAAAGTGTTTCCCTATCCGATTAACATTATCAGCGGTCAAACGGAAGCTAAAACCATCTATGCTGGCGTGTGTCACACGCAGCCGGAAAAAGGCCGAAAATTGGTGGTGGATATCGGCGGCGGCTCGACGGAAATGATCATCGGTGATGATTTCACTCCGATTGTGGCGGAAAGCCGTCATATGGGTTGTGTGAGTTTTGCAGCGAAATATTTTCCAAACGGTGTGATTTCGCGCCAAAACTTTGAAGAAGCTTATCAAAGTGCGGTGAATAAAATCGAAGATTTAGGTTGGGAATATCGTAATCTCGGTTGGCAATCGGTGTTGGGTTCTTCCGGCACGATAAAAACCGTGCATCAAGTGATTGCGACTACTTTAGATCCGAACGGCATTATCACGAAAGCACGTTTGAACGATTTGGTCGAACAAACTTTATGTGCATCACATTTTGATAAATTAAATATTATCGGTTTGAATCCCGAACGCACGGATGTGTTTGTGCCCGGTTTGGCGATTCTGAATGCGGTGTTCGATGTGTTTCATATTGATCAAATGCGTTATTCCGACGGTGCGTTACGCGAAGGGGTAATTTATAGCATCGAAAAAAATTTCCAAGTGGCGGATATTCGCGCGCGTACTGCCTGGGGTTTAACGGAACAGTTCGATATCGACACCGAGCAAGCGCACCGCATTGCCGGTAGCGCGAATTTGCTGGCGCACCAATATAATCAGTGGGTGAAACCGGAACTGGCCGAAGAAATGCAAAGTATTTTGCTATGGGCGGCGCGTTTACACGAAGTGGGTATCGTGATTAATCACAAAAATATGCAAAAACATTCTGCGTACATTCTACAAAATATGGAATTGCCGGGCTTTGACCGTGAACAACAACGCCTACTCGCCTTATTGGTGCGGCTACACATCGGCCCGTTGAAAACCGCCGATTTAATCAAATTCGCCCGTTATGACGAACAAGACGTACTGGCGTTGATTCGCTTATTGCGTCTTGCGGTGATTTTGAACAAATCTCGTCAAGCTGCGGAGAAAATCCAAAATCTCTCTCTAAAAAACGACCGCATTGGAGGCGCTTGGATACTGGCGTTTGAACCGGGTTATCTGGAGCGTAATCCGCTCGTTTCCAACGAATTGCGTCAGGAAAGTAACGGATTAAAAGAATTGGCGTTAGAGTTGCTGTTTAATTAACTCGATGGCCGTCGTCAGATTTAGAAATTTGCGGCTGTTCCAGCAAAAGCGAATACAGGTTCGCCAGGAAATAGCTTTGTTCCGCTTGAGGTATGTCAAAAGGAATGAGTGAGAGCAAATCTTGATGAATGGCAAAAACCGTTGGAAAAATAATCGCGCTTTGCAGTTCTTTAAACATTTCTTGATGCAACGGCGAGGCGCAACCTCCGCGTTCAATGCGGCTTAAACTGCAGGCAATGTGGAACAGCAACATATTGACCAACGGCGAATGCACATCTGCTCGCCAATGTTTCTCAAGACGTTCACGTAACATAAACACGATGTCAATAATTGGTTGATTAATTTGGCCGCGTAACTTCCAACGTTCGAGTTGCTCAAGCAGTCGCATTTCGGTTCCCATTCCTCTAAAATATGCTCCGCAATTTAACGTACTTTGCCGGAGTAAAACAGAGCAAAGTTCACAAAATCGTGACAAACAGAAAAAATTTAAAAGGAATACACATGATAGATAACGCGCTGTTTAATCGCTACGAAGGCTTAATTTTTGATATGGACGGTACGCTGATTGATACCATGCCGGTACATGCGCGCGCCTGGGGCATGGTGGGCGAACAATTTGGCTATGAGTTTGACAGTCGAATTATGTATCAACTGGGCGGCGCTTCGGTACGTACGATTGCCGCAGCGATTATGCAAAAAGCCGGCATGCCGCAAGCGCGTTTGGACGAAGTGGTGGCAGCTAAACGAGCACTTTCTTATCAATTGATTCCGACCGAATCCAAGCTGTTGCCGACCTTTGAGGTGGTTCGTCATTTTCATCAACAAAAACCGATTGCACTGGGTTCTGGCTCCCATCGTTATTTGATTGATATGTTAATGGATAAACTCGCTATCGCGCCTTATTTTAATGCAGTTGTCAGTGCCGACGATGTAACGGAACACAAACCGCATCCGGAAACATTTTTGCGTTGTGCTACATTAATTCAGGCCGAACCGACCCGTTGCATTGTGTTTGAAGATGCCGATCTCGGTGTGGAGGCCGGGTTGAGTGCGGGAATGGATGTATTCGACGTACGCACTCGTGAAATTATTCCGGCAAGATAATGGATTGGCTTTCTTTCGGGTTTTGGGCCGATTTTTGGCTAAATCATGCTTTATGCTTAATGTTCGCAAGTGCATTATTAAGTGCGACGGTTTTGCCGGGCAATTCGGAAGCTGTATTTGTTGCGCTCATCGTACCGAAATTGGCGTCGGGAAACGGATTTGGCGAAGATATTATCGGATTGATTTTGGTTGCCACCATTGGAAATGGTTTAGGCAGTTTAACCACCTATGCCGTCGGGCGCTGGTTACCCGTTTGGAAGCCCAAACAGCACCGCATTGAAGCCGCACAGGAGCTGCTTCGGCGTTACGGTTTGGTTGCATTATTGTTGAGTTGGTTACCTGTTGTGGGCGATCTTCTCTGTGCACTGGCAGGGTGGCTGCGATTAGATTTGGCGCGCTGTAGTTTATTTATTTTTCTTGGTAAATTCATTCGTTATGTGGCGTTATTGTTTCTCAGTGCGCCTTTTTTATTATAAAATACGCGCAAAAAAAAGCTCCTCAACAAGGAGGAGCAAATAACCTAAGGAACCAATTTTATAAAACAACTGCAAGTTGCTTGTTCCATAAGACCGAACAGCAGTTTGAAAGTTCAAAGAAAAGAGAAAAAAATTTAATTTTTTTTAAAGTATTCTATAACCCACTGATTTAAAAGGAAAAATTATGCCATTACTTGATAGCTTTAAAGTCGATCATACTAAAATGAACGCCCCGGCCGTTCGCGTGGCGAAAACAATGCGTACACCAAAAGGCGATGACCTCACGATTTTTGATTTGCGTTTTTGTGTTCCAAACAAAGAAATTCTACCGCCGAAAGGTATTCACACGCTTGAACATTTATTCGCCGGCTTTATGCGCGATCACTTAAATAGCGACGGCGTAGAAATTATTGATATCTCACCGATGGGTTGTCGCACCGGCTTTTATATGTCGCTTATCGGTACGCCGAACGAGCAACAAGTAGCGCAAGCTTGGTTAGCTTCAATGCACGATATTTTAGGTGTAAAAGATCAAGCGGCGATCCCTGAACTTAATATTTACCAATGCGGTACTTACACGGAACATTCCTTGCAAGAAGCACATGAAATCGCCAAAAATGTCATTGCGCGCGGCGTGGGCATAAACAAAAATGCCGATCTTGCCCTAGACGAATCATTATTAAAATAAGAAGGTCATATGACAACTCTCGGTACCGCATTAACCCAGAACGCCACCAAAGTGATGATGTTGGGTTCCGGCGAATTAGGCAAAGAAGTGGTGATTGAACTGCAACGCCTAGGCGTAGAAGTCATCGCCGTGGATCGTTACGAAAACGCGCCGGCGCAACAAGTCGCGCATCGTGCTTACACGTTGTCTATGCTCGACGGCACCGCATTGAAAGCGCTGGTGGAGCAAGAAAAACCGGATTATATCGTACCGGAAGTGGAAGCCATTGCTACTACAACTTTAGTGGAGTTAGAGCAAGCTGGTTTTAATGTCGTACCGACAGCAAAAGCCGCACAACTTACCATGAACCGCGAAGGCATTCGACGTTTGGCGGCAGAAGAATTGGGTTTACCGACTTCGCCTTATCAGTTCGTCGATAACTTCGCCGATTTTCAACGCGCGGTAGTAAAAATTGGTATTCCTTGCGTAGTGAAACCGATTATGTCTTCATCCGGTCATGGGCAAAGCGTGTTGAAATCCGAAGACGATTTGCAAAAAGCTTGGGATTACGCGCAAGAAGGCGGTCGCGCCGGTGCCGGTCGGGTGATTGTAGAAGGTTTCGTGAAATTCGATTATGAAATCACGCTGTTAACTGTGCGTCATATTAATGGCACCGCTTTCCTTGCGCCAATCGGCCATCGTCAAGAAGACGGCGATTATCGCGAGTCTTGGCAGCCGCAGGCAATGTCGGAGGTAGCATTGCAGAAAGCGCAAGCCGTTGCAGAAAAAATTACCGGTGCTTTAGGTGGTAGAGGAATTTTCGGCGTGGAAATGTTTGTATGCGGCGATGAAGTAATTTTTAATGAAGTTTCTCCTCGCCCGCATGATACCGGCATGGTGACGTTAATTTCTCAAAATCTCTCGGAATTCGCTTTGCACGCCCGTGCCATTTTGGGGTTGCCGATTCCTGAAATAACTTTATTTGGTCCGGCGGCATCAAAAGCCGTTGTTGTAGCAGGCAAATCGCAAAACGTTCGTTTCGGTTGCCTCGACCAGGTTCTCGCCGAGCCGCAGACCGATATTCGTTTATTCGGTAAAGGTGAACTTAACGGCCATCGTCGCTTAGGCGTATTATTGGCGCGCGACGTTTCGGTGGAGAAAGCGTTAGAAAAAGTTAATCGCGCTTACGAGAAACTAACATTTACGCTTTAATTCTTTATTTTTTACTCTTCAATGCGGTTGAAATTCGACGAATTTTGACCGCATTTTCTTTTTCTACGCTTGAAGCAAAGCAAATGATAAAACCGCATTTTCATTCCAATGCGGTGCTCAGGAGAGAGGAGAATTTCATTAAAAAAATATAGGGCGAGAAAAAAATCTCACCCTAGAAATTATCTACGGCGAGCGCGATTTCTCGTTGGTGTGTGCGATGAATCACTCGTGCGCAGTTTTAAACGATAGGGTTTCGGTAAGCTTAATAAGGAGTCCGGAGCGTATTGGCTGAGCGGAATGGAATGGCCAATATATTCTTCAATTGCCGGTAAATTCATAGCGTATTCTTCGCACGCGAAGCTGATAGAAACGCCGCTTTCGCCGGCGCGACCGGTGCGCCCGATGCGGTGTACATAATCTTCGCAATCGTCCGGTAAATCATAGTTAAATACGTGAGTTACGGCAGGAATATGTAATCCTCGCGCCGCTACATCCGTCGCCACTAAAATATCCAAATCACCGTCGGTGAATTGTTTTAGTAGCGCAAGGCGTTTTTTCTGCGCCACATCGCCGGTAAGCAAGCCGACTCGATGACCGTCCGCTGCTAAGTAGCCCCAAATTTCTTCGCAACGATGTTTAGTGTTGGCAAATACGATACAACGTTCCGGCCATTCCTCTTCCATTAAGGTGAGCAACAACGCCATTTTGTCTTGGTTGGACGGATAAAATAACTCTTCTTTAATGCGGCGACCGGTTTTTTGCTCTGGTTCGATTTCGATATATTCCGGAGCGTTCATGTCTTCAAAGGCAAGCTCGCGTACTTTGTAAGAAAGCGTGGCGGAGAAAAGCATGGTTAAGCGATTTTGTGGCGAAGGACATTTGCGTAGCAGATAGCGAATATCGCGAATAAAACCAAGGTCAAACATACGATCCGCTTCGTCCAATACGACGACTTGAATTTGATCTAAACGAATCACACCTTGTTTTACGTAATCAATTACGCGTCCCGTGGTACCGATTAAAATATCCACACCGCGTTCAATGGCTTGTAATTGCTTGTCATAGCCGTCGCCACCGTACGCCAATGCGGTTCTCAATCCGCTGGTTTTGGCAAGCGGCTCCGCATCGTTGCCGATTTGCACCGCCAATTCTCGGGTCGGTGCAAGAATTAATGCGCGCGGTTGCGAATAATGTGCATCTTCTTGTTGATGGCTTAATAAATGATGGAAAGTGGCGGTTAAAAACGCCATCGTTTTGCCGGTTCCGGTTTGTGCTTGACCGGCAACATCTTTGCCTTGCAATGTGATGGGTAAAGATAGCGCTTGAATTGGTGTACAGAACTCGAATCCTTTGGCTTGTAAGGTTTGTTGCACGATCGGGTGTAAAGGAAAATCGGTAAAACGTTGCTGACTTAAATAATCTTGTTGCATAAAAATCGCAGGGATAATTTGAATGTAAAAAAAGCAAGGCGACTAACCTTGCTTTGTGAAATTGGTGGAGATAATCGGGATCGAACCGACGACCTCTTGAATGCCATTCAAGCGCTCTCCCAACTGAGCTATATCCCCATAAGTGGCGGCTATGATAAATTCCGCCTCTTTGTCTGTCAATATTAAATTTTCAATTCAATGTTATCAGATTAAATATTAAGCGTTTTGCGCCTGAATAAAATCAATGGCATGTTGAATGCGATTTAATACGCGTTCACGCCCGATGCCTACGAGGGTGACGTCCATGGACGGCGATTGACCCGTACCGGTAACGGCGACACGCAACGGCATGCCTACTTTTCCCATGCCAACTTCCAATTCGGCGGCGGTTTGTTCAATGGCTTCATGGGTGGAATGCAAATCCCAGTCAGAAAGTGTGGTCAGTTTTTCTTTTACTTTTTCTAGGGCTTCTACGGCACCGACTTTGAAATGTTTTTTCGTGGCAGCTTCATCGAAAGTGTCAAATTCTTCAAAGAAATAACGGCTTGCCTGCGCCATTTCGCGTAAGGTTTTGCAACGATCCGCTAGCATATTAACGATTTTCGTTAATGCCGGACCATTTGTGGTGTCAATACCCAGATCCTGATATTGCCACGCCAAGTGTTTTGCCACATACTCCCGCGGCAATTCACGAATGTAATGATGATTTAACCATAATAATTTTTCGGTGTTGAAGGCGCTGGCGGATTTACTGACGGAATGTAAATCGAATAATTCGATCATTTCTTCGCGGGTGAAGATTTCCTGATCGCCATGCCCCCAGCCCAAACGCACCAAGTAGTTGATAAGCGCTTCCGGTAAATAGCCTTCGTCGCGATATTGCATAACACTCACTGCGCCGTGACGTTTGGAAAGTTTTTGCCCGTCGTCACCGTTAATCATGGAAACGTGGGCGTACACCGGAATCGGCGCGCCGAGGGCTTTTAAGATGTTAATTTGGCGCGGCGTGTTGTTAATGTGGTCTTCACCGCGTACCACGTGCGTAATACCCATGTCCCAGTCGTCCACAACCACGCAGAAATTGTAGGTCGGCGAACCATCGGTACGGCGGATAATCAAATCATCTAATTCGCTGTTGCTGATTTCAATACGTCCGCGCACGGCATCATCAAATACCACGGAACCTTCCGTTGGGTTTTTAAAGCGTACTACGTGAGGTTCATCGGCAGAATGTTCAGCATGATCGTGCAAACAATGGCGGTCATAACGTGGTTTTTCTTTGTTTTGTTCTTGTGTATGACGTAGTGTTTCCAAACGTTCTTTGGTGCAGTAACAACGGTATGCCAAGCCTTGTTCGATCATTTGGTCAATCACTTGATTGTAACGATCAAAACGCTTGGTTTGATAATACGGGCCATGTTCCCAGCTGAGATCCAACCATTCCATGGCTTCTAAAATGGCTTGTGTCGCTTCCGGCGTAGATCGCTCCAAATCGGTATCTTCAATACGCAACACGAATTCGCCGTGATTATGTTTGGCATATAACCAAGAATAAAGTGCAGTGCGCGCGCCACCGACATGTAAATAACCGGTCGGACTTGGTGCAAAACGAGTACGTACTTTCACGTTCGGATCCAAATTAAAAGGAGCATCTAATTTCATTTTTTATAACCTATATATTAATCAAGATATTGCGCGCTATTTTACTACGATTCGATTAGGACTGCGCGCGGTTATAAATAAAAAAGCGAATTTTATGCTTATTTTTGCAACAACTAAGCCTTTTTTAATAAAAAACGATTGACTGAATACGCATTATCCCTATAATGCCCATCCACAACATTAAGGGCGATTAGCTCAGTTGGGAGAGCACCTCCCTTACAAGGAGGGGGTCACTGGTTAGAGACCGGTATCGCCCACCACTTAGCTAAGCGTTTAAATAGATATTCTCTAGTTTTTCACTAAAATATTTCATTATTCTTTGAATTTTTTCTAATAGAATTCAACAAATTTTTAAGATTTCTTGAATTTCTGACAGTTTTTTGACAAGGTGACGGCTTTCTTACTTATTAAACCTAGGAAATACTATGCCTCACTCAAATCTAAAAGAGCTCACGTTTCGAGGGATTATTCTCGGCGCGTTGATTACGGTAATTTTTACCGCCTCTAACGTCTATTTGGGCTTAAAAGTCGGCATGACTTTTGCCTCCTCCATTCCAGCCGCCGTAATTTCCATGGCTGTGCTGAAATTCTTTAAGGACTCCAGTATCTTAGAAAACAATATGGTGCAAACCCAAGCGTCTTCCGCCGGAACGCTTTCTTCGGTCATTTTCGTGTTACCCGGCTTGCTAATGATGGGGTATTGGAATGATTTTCCGTTTTGGCAAACCATGTTGATTTGTGCCGCCGGCGGTACTTTGGGCGTGTTGTTTACCATTCCGTTGCGCCGAGCCATGGTGGTAAACAGCGATTTACCTTATCCGGAAGGCGTAGCAGCCGCCGAAATTTTAAAAGCCGGCAACCATGAAAACGGCGATAGTGGCGTGAAAGACATTGCTTACGGTGGCGCATTAGCCGCACTGGTCGCATTTTTAACCAACGGTTTACGCGTTATGTCCGACAGCGCCAGCACTTGGATTCAAGCTGGTAAGGCCGCTTTCCAGCTACCTATGGGATTCTCTCTGGCATTATTGGGAGCGGGTTATTTGATCGGTATCGTGGGCGGTATTGCAATATTAATCGGCACAATCCTCACTTGGGGTGTAGCGGTGCCGTTTTTTACTGCATCGGGAGATATGCCGGCCGGAGTGAGTTTAGTTGATTTCGCCATGGCGATGTGGAAAACCAAAGTACGCTTTATCGGTGTAGGAACCATCGGAATTGCCGCGATTTGGACATTATTAGTGTTAATGAAACCGATGGTACAAGGCATGGTGTATTCTTTCCGCATGTTGAAAGGGGAGCATGGCGAATCCGAGCACCGCATTGACATCGACCTTTCGCCGAAAAGCATGATTTATATTTTAATCGCGACCGTCGTGTTGATTGTAATTTCCTTACATCACTTCATCGCCGCGGCACCGATTGCACCGGAACTTTCCATTTTATTAGTGGTGGTTTGCACATTCTTGGCGGTATTTATCGGGTTCTTCGTAGCGGCGGCTTCCGGTTATATGGCCGGTTTGGTTGGTTCTTCATCCAGTCCGATTTCCGGTATCGGAATTCTTTCCGTAATTGTGATTTCATTAGTACTTGTATCCATTGGAAATGCAGCCGGTTTATTTGAAACGCCGGACGGTCAAAAATTCTTAACTGCATTAACATTGTTTACCGCGTCTATTGTGTTGACGACGGCAACGATTTCTAACGATAACTTGCAGGATTTAAAAACCGGTTTATTGGTAGAAGCCACACCATGGCGTCAACAAGTCGCGTTGATTATTGGTTGCTTTGTGGGCGCGTTGGTCATCGCACCGGTACTGGAAATTCTTTATCACGCTTACGGTTTCAGTGGCGCCTTACCTCGTCCGGATATGGATCCAAGCCAAGCACTTTCTGCACCGCAAGCGACTATTATGACGACGATTGCACAGGGTATTTTCACCAATCAGTTGGAATGGACGTATATTTTAACCGGCGTTGGCTTGGGTGCGGTGCTGATTTTAATTGACGCCTTCTTGAAAAAAATCAGCGACAAGACGTTCGCTTTACCGGTGCTTGCAGTGGGAATCGGTATTTATCTTCCGCCGTCCATTAATATGCCGCTGATTATCGGCGCGTTCTTGGCATGGTTCATCAATCGTCGTATCGCTAAACTCGGTGATAAACGCATTAGCGCCAAAGCAGAACGTTTCGGTACGCTTTTCTCGGCCGGACTTATTGTGGGGGAAAGCTTAATGGGGGTTATTTTAGCCTTTATTATTGCCGCTTCCGTGACATCCGGAGGTTCAGAGGCTCCGCTTTCGCTCAATCTTGAAAATTGGGACGCTATCGGTGAAGCGTTAGGTTTAATCGTGTTTATCGCGGGCCTTGCTATTTTCGCTTTTCGCGTATTACGCGCGAAAAAATCGGACTAATCGGCGAAATTATTTTAAAATAGGCTATTTCCCTAATAGCCTATTTTTTTTATGAAAGCCTATTTAAAAGCCTTAATTCTTTTCCCTTTTATCGTTCAAGTATCGGCAACCGCATTACTCTATTTTTTAGATGCCGATCTTAACGCCTTGCCGTTTGGCAATTATCTCATCGTTGCCTTTTTTTTCGCCACCGTGCCCGCGTTCTTAATCGTGTTGTTTGCCGCCAAATTTCGTTATGTGCGCCATAACATCACATCCATTGTGTTGGCGACATCGTTGATTTCGATTTGTTATTGTAACCTCGCGTCCTATTTTTATTTGCTTGTGGCGAACGAAAACGAACCAACATTTTGGCAATGGATTAGCGAAGGCGGCTTAGCCCTCGGTTTATTAGGTGTGTGCGGCATGTTGTTTTACGCATTATTCGTGATGCCGTGGTTGTTGCCGAAGGACAGGTCGTAAACCGGTTGAAAATTAATTTTGCCGTACAAGGAAAATAACCGTGAATTGTACTGCCCAAATAGCACCGCCCAAATAGCACCACATTGACGGGAGCATATCCCGCCATCCGCTTCAAGGAGAACGTTATGTTGCCGCTCAACGAACATCTGCTTAACCAAGTTCTACTGATTGCTTATCAGGCCGGTAAGCACCTCCGGCGTTTTTATCAGCAACAAGTTGAAGTACGCATTAAAGAAGACAACACGCCGGTGACGGAAGCGGATTTATTCGTCAGCCGATTTTTAACGGAAAAATTACGCGCACTGTTTCCCAACGTGCCGGTGCTGTCGGAAGAAAATTGCCGCATTCCGTTTGCCGAGCGGCAATATTGGCAAGAATATTGGTTGATTGATCCGCTCGACGGCACGCAACAATTTATCGATCGCACCGATCAATTCGCCGTACTAATGACCTTAGTACGCAAAAATAAACCCGCATTGAGCGTTATCCACGCTCCAATTTTATCCACCACTTATTATGCGCTGAAAGATTTCGGCGCCTTTAAAAAACAAGGCGAACAAGTCGTTAGGCTCACCGGCGGACTTTCAAAACAGCACCGCATTGAAGTCTCAAACGAGCACCGCATTGAACTTTCAAATCAGCACCGCATTGAACCCTTGAAAATCGCGGTCGGCGCGACGACTTCGCAAGAAAAAGTGCGTGCGCTGTTACCGCCGAATTTCCCGTGCGAATTCATCGTGTTCGGTTCCAGTAGTTTGAAAAGCGGCTTGGTGGCGGAAGGTGTGGCAGATTGTTACGTCCGTCTCGGCCGCACCGGCGAGTGGGATACCGCCGGTGCGGAAGTGTTGCTCGCTGAAACGGGCGGCACGATTTTCGATTCGCATTTTGCACCGCTTACTTACAATCAACGAGAAACGCTAATTAATCCGCATTTCGTGATGGTGGCGGATAAATCGCGCGATTGGCGCGCCGTCTTTCAATTTAATTGATTGGTTCGATTGGTTTTTTTCGCTAGAATGGCGCACTATTTTGCACGTTACTCGGACATTTATAAGGAATATTATGCAAACTGATAATAATTGTATCGTCATTTTTGGTGCCTCCGGCGATTTAACGCATCGCAAACTTATTCCGGCGCTTTATAATTTGTTCAAAATCGGGCGTTTGAACGAGAACTTTTCCGTGTTAGGGGTTGCGCGTTCCGATTTAAATGACGAAACCTTTCGCGAAAAAATGCGCGAGGCCTTGTTGGAAACGGAAGAAACCACACCGGAAAGCTTAAATGATTTCTGTCATCATCTCTATTATGAAGCCGTCAATACATCCGATGCGGCGGATTACGGAAAACTGGTACCGCGTCTTGATGAATTACATGCGAAATACCAAACGCATGGTAATACGCTTTATTACATGTCCACACCGCCAAGCCTTTATGGCGTGATTCCGGAATGTTTGGCCGCGCATGGTTTGAATACGGAAGAATATGGCTGGAAACGCATTATTGTGGAAAAACCGTTCGGTTATGACCGTAAAACTGCCGAAGCACTGGATATTCAAATTCACCGCTTCTTTGAAGAACATCAGATTTATCGTATCGACCATTATCTCGGTAAAGAAACCGTGCAAAATTTACTTGTGTTACGCTTCTCTAATGGTTGGTTCGAGCCGTTGTGGAACCGCAATTTCATCGATTACATCGAAATTACCGGCGCGGAATCCATTGGCGTAGAAGAACGCGGTGGCTATTACGACGGTTCCGGCGCAATGCGTGATATGTTCCAAAACCACTTGTTGCAAGTGCTTGCCATGGTGGCGATGGAACCACCGGCGATCATTAACGCCAACTCTATGCGTGATGAGGTGGCGAAAGTGTTGCACTGTTTGCGCCCGCTGACCCAAGATGATGTAGAGCACAATTTGGTATTGGGGCAATATATTGCAGGCGAAGTGGATGGTGTAATGGTGAAAGGCTATTTGCAAGAAAAAGGCGTGCCACCGAATTCTACTACCGAAACCTATATGGCGCTGCGTTGCGAAATCGAAAACTGGCGTTGGGCGGGTGTGCCGTTTTATGTGCGTACCGGTAAACGCTTACCGACGCGCGTCACGGAAATCGTGATTCATTTCAAAACCACACCGCACCCCGTGTTTAGTCAAAATGCACCGGAAAATAAACTAATTATTCGCATTCAACCGGACGAAGGCATTTCCATGCGTTTTGGCTTGAAAAAACCGGGCGCAGGCTTTGAAGCGAAAGAAGTGTCCATGGATTTTCGTTATGCTGATTTGGCGGGAGCCTCCGTGATGACGGCTTACGAGCGTTTATTGCTTGATGCGATGAAAGGTGATGCGACGTTATTTGCCCGTACCGATGCCGTTCATGCCGCATGGAAATTCGTCCAACCGATTTTGGATTATAAAGCCCAAGGCGGCAGAGTGTATGACTATGAGGCCGGCACTTGGGGACCGATCGAAGCCGATAAACTTATTGCCAAAAGCGGTCGCGTGTGGCGCAAACCGAGCGGTTTGATGAAGAAAAAAGTTTAATTTAGTCAATCTCATGTAGGGTGGGCTTTAGCCCACCGTTCCTCTAACAGAATAAAAGGGTGGGTTAAAGCCTACTCTACGGAAAAACAATGAACTATATTACCTTCCCGACTGCGCAAAGTGCGGTAGAAAAAATCGCACAAGAATTTGTGATTTACAGCCAAATAAATCATCCCGTGCATATTTCTCTTTCCGGTGGTTCCACCCCGAAATTATTGTTCAGAACTTTAACGCAAACCCCTTATGCGGAAGCCATTAACTGGAAAAACCTCCATTTCTGGTGGGGCGATGAACGCATGGTGCCACCATCCGATCCGGAAAGTAATTACGGCGAAGTGCAAAAATTGTTATTCGATCACATTCAAATTCCTGCCGAAAACATTCACCGAATTCGTGGCGAAAATGAACCGCATTTAGAGCTTAAACGCTTTGAAGAGGAATTGAGTGCGGTCATTCCTGACGGCGTTTTTGATTGGATTATTCTCGGTATGGGCACAGACGGACATACCGCGTCCCTATTCCCGCATCAAACCGATTTTGATGATGAAAATCTTGCGGTAATTGCCAAACATCCCGAAAGCGGACAGCTCCGCATTTCCAAAACCGCAAAATTAATTGAAAAAGCCAAACGCATTACTTATTTGGTGACCGGCGAAGCCAAAGCGGAAATTTTAAAAGAAATTCAAACCACTCCGGCACAAGACCTGCTGTATCCGGCCGCGAAAATTTACGCGAAAAATGGTGTGACGGAGTGGTATTTGGATAAAGTGGCGGCAAAATTGTTAGCGTAGATGATAATTGCTTTGCCCGAGAATAAAACGCATAAATATGATTTTAAGAGAGAACATAATTAAATGAATTTAAGAGAAAAAATCGATCAAAGCCCGATGGGTATTTACCAATGGGCGATTGTTTTGATGGCGGCCGTGATGAATTTTTTAGACGGTTTTGATGTGTTGGCTATTGCGTTTACCGCGACCAATATCAGCAAAGATTTCGGCCTGAGCAAAACTGAGTTTGGGATGTTGGTGAGTGCCGGTTTAATCGGTATGGTTGTTGGCTCGATGGTATTAGCACCGCTTGCCGACAAGTTTGGTCGCCGTCCGATTCTTTTACTCTCGGTTGCATTTTCCGCCATCGGTTTAACTGTTTCAGGATTTTCAGTCAATGCGGAAATGTTGGCTTTTTCCCGTGTTATGACAGGCTTAGGTGTAGGCGGTATTTTGGTGGGAACCAATGTTATCACTAGCGAATATTCGTCTAAAAAATGGCGTAGTTTTGCAATTAGCGTATATGCCGCAGGTTTCGGAATCGGCGCAATGATCGGCGGGATGATGGCGAAATCTTTACAAGCTACTTATTCTTGGCATGCCGTTTATTTTGCCGGCGCACTGATGACCGCATTGGTTTTTATTATTTTATGGCTTTGGTTGCCGGAATCTATTGATTATTTAAATGCCAAACAGCCGCAAAATGCACGCGTACGCTTAAATCGAATCGCTCAAAAACTCGGCTTTGGTGGTGAATGGGAATTGGTCGCCAAACGAGCGGAAAATCAAAATAAACTACCGATTAGCGCATTGTTTGGCTCCAAATATCTTCGCTCAACCTTACTTTTATGGCTGTCGTTTTTTGCCATTATGTTCTGTTTTTATTTTATCAGTTCGTGGACGCCGGCATTGTTAAAAGAAGCGGGGATGACGGTGGAGGAAAGCATTAATGTGGGTATGATGATTTCCCTTGGCGGTGCGGCTGGCTCATTACTTTACGGTTTGATCGCAAGTCGCTGGGCAGCACGTAATGTATTGATTTTATTTACCGTTAAATCTGCGCTGGCGATTGTACTGTTTATTTTGCTCAGCCATAATTTAGCTGTTGCAATGGTGCTCGGCGTAGTTGTTGGAGCATTAATCAACGGTTGTATCAGCGGGCTTTACACTATTAATCCGGCGACTTATGATGCCGATATTCGTAATACCGGAGTAGGCTGGGCAATCGGTGCGGGGCGTGCAGGTTCGGTTCTTGCCCCAACTGTCGCGGGAATGTTGCTTGATGCGGGCTGGGAAAAACAGTCACTTTATATTGCCGTAGCGGGTGTGATGTTAATTGCCACTGTTGCATTAGCGTTTAAGAAATCTCACGTGGAAATTAAACGGGTGTAATTAATTGCCGTTGAGAACGGGAGAAACGCATTAGCTACTTGATAATATATGAAGGCAAAGCAGAAATTTTAAAAGAAATCTAAACCACTCCGGCAGAAGATCCTCCGTATTCGCCAGCAAAAATTTATGTGAAAAATGGTGTAACGGAGTGGTATGTAGATAGATCGGCAACAAAATTGCTATAACGGATGCCATATCAGACATAACAGGGTTCACAGTATGATCGAATACAAAACCAACTTTCCCATTTCAGTAGAACAATTTATTGAACTGCTCAATAAAACCACTTTAGGTGCACGTCGTCCATTAGAAGATAAAAAACGTGTGGCGGCGATGTTACATCATGCCAATTTATTGGTGACGGCTTGGGATGGCGAGTTATTGGTGGGTGTCGCCCGTTCGGTAACGGATTTTGCCTATTGTTGTTATTTGTCTGATTTGGCGGTGGACGAACAATATCAAAAACAAGGTATCGGCGTGCAGTTAATCGAACACACCAAACAGGCGTTACATCCACAAGCCAAAATCGTGCTTTTATCCGCTCCGCAAGCGGTGGATTACTATCCGCATATTGGGTTTACACAGCACATGAGTGCATGGACGAAGAGTTAATTTATTAGAATGATATGGAGACAAAAATGAAAAAACTGTTTGTACTACTTACTTCAACTTTGTTATTTGCTTGT